>JBGTJP010000037.1:0-8348 GCA_041745075.1 Pyrinomonadaceae bacterium
CGTCCGCGATTCATTCTCATCCCGCGCCCGAACAGTTGCATAAACCTTCCCAATATCCGGAAAATTATGAAGCAGCATCGACAACGTGACCTTCCCCACAAAGCCGGTCCCGCCAATGAAGAATATCTTTTTGCCCTTAAATATTTCTGTTGGTGATAATTTCATCTGTCGGCTATTGCTGCCATTTCTTTCTCGTATTCGTCTCTACTAAAAACGAAAGGTTCTAGGTCATCGTATTTCCAATCTTTACGGTGAACCTGTTCAAAATTCTCCCATCTGACCGTTTTTTCATCGAATTTTATGTTCACAACGAACGGCCAGCATCCAGATTCGCCACACTGGCAATCTAATAGGGTCGTCTTCCCTACAAATGTAAACCTTTTCTTCGCATTTCCTAATAAATGCTGGGAGGGTGGTTTTACCACACTCTTGGGTACTCCGCAGTAGCCGCCAGCGATAGACGGAATTCCTTCTACAAGCGCTTGTGGTAACTCAACCTCCTTCAATATTGAAATCAGCGATTGACCATTGATCACCGGCTCGACGCAATCACCAAAATCGCCGTGTTTAATATCAAATCTAATGGTTTCCATTGCTTTGAAGCCGCGTTCTGCAGCACTTAGCCACGTTGTTTACGGCGTGGTCGGCGTCGGTCACGAGATCGTGAGGGCGTTTTAACGTCCTTTTCGCTCCTGGCCTTGGCCGGGGGTCTTCAAAAATTCCAAGAGTTCTTCGACCGTCGGAAGCTTATGTCCTTCCTCGTCGGTATATGGATAAAGCTCGTATTTTCCTAACTGCAAATCGGCCATTTTTCCTTTTCTTGTCTTTCCTCACTGAGCAAGCGGCACCAAACGCGACTTCAGTATCTTTCGATCGCGGGTCAACAACGGAATACGCTCAACAACACTTGTTGCGGCAATCAGTTCGTCTGCCGGATCAGATTGAAAATCCAACTCAGTACTCTTACGGGCGATCTCAAGCGTTATTGGAAAGACCGTTAATCGAGAAAGTAGCTTTCGGAAAGCCGGACTATTAATATCTAGTTCGATTCGTTTGTGTTGAATCAGTTTTGAGATTTCCCACAACACAATGTCCGATATCGCGATCGTCTCATCCTCGAGTAATTCGAGTTCGCGTGTAGTTAGTTCGCCAATAAGCCCCTCGATGATAATATTTGTATCAAGATTCAGCATCCCATTTGATTCCGGTCGACATGATATCCCCGTGTATTTTGATCTCACCTTTCATCGAACCGATCCACTCATTGTTGTTAGTTCTAATTGGCGTGACTTTGGCTACAGGCTTACCGCGCTTCTCGACGATAATGCCTTCAGCACCTAGATTATCGAAGATATGCAGGCATTTCGCCTTGAATTCGGTTGCGCTTATTGTGCGGGTCTTGGTTTTCATAGAATGTATTATAACAGTATGACCAGTCATCTGACCAGTTATTTTAGGCTCTAATCACTCACATTACACAACCCAATAACCGGCTGATGTAGCATAGTGATCTCGGCGTTCCTGCCCATATAGGACCGGGCCATCGCTATCGCTTCCGTCAAATTATCCGCGCGTTCCCAGCCGAGCATTTCGGGGACGTGGGCGTTTTCGGCACCTGCGACTATTACTTTGCCGACGTGTTGGCGGCCGTTTTCGCCCCAATACCACATGAAAAATGCATGTGCCCCGTGATATGCATTACCTCGGCGATACATTTCGATGTATGCCGGATTTGTGGCAAACTCGCGTTCATACTTTTCGCGAAGGTAAAACGCATCACGCGATTCCGGCAGCAGGCGGTGAAAAAATTCGATATACGCAGGATGAAATTTATGGTCGAATTCGTCAAAACACGGATGCGTAATTATCATCACACCGCCTTTTCGCAAAAGCGGTTTGTTGCGATACATATTAAAGTGATACCCAAGTGCCATCACCTGCACGAGCAGTGGATTGAGCGCCGAATAGACGTTATACGGCGAAATATCGGGAATGCCGGAGATCAGGATGTCGCATTGCCCTTTTACCGGAATTTCGTATTGGCGGTAATTGAGTTCGAGAATCTTGTCGTGAACCGGCTCGGTCAGCCCGGCGTAACATCCGATCAATTCATACTGTGCCGGAATAGCGTGGAGCATTTTCCGTCTCGCCCCGCGCGGCATTTTTGAGAAGGTCTTTGCCATAACCTCCCATTTCATGCGGTCGGCAAACGAAAATTCGTCCTCATTCCGCGTGAGGATATCGTAACCGTCGGGGAACATTTTGTTGTTAAGAGCGGTTTCGATATGGAAAACTTTGCACTGTTCATCAACCAGTTTCCCGAGCCGAATGACCTTATGATTCAGTTCCGACGCGGGCGGGTCCATATACGAATGCGAATCGCGTATCGTCTGCGGCTCGTGATGCGCCCTTAAACTCTCGTAATCGCACAACCCGACCGCGACCGACTTGTGGCCGCCGTCCATTGGCACAAGGTTAATGTTTAGGTAAATGAGCAGGTCGCTCTCGATGGCTCGTTTGTTGACCCGCAGCGGCTCGTTGTGCCGCGTGTGGCCGATGGTTACGAGATTATCGTCGTCCTCGGCGTCGTGGTTGTAATAACGGTCAGGGTAATATTCGTTATAGATGTCGGCCCCGACCATCCGCTTCATTTCCCACGCGGTCATCTTGCGATGCAGCGAATTCGCAATGATCAAATGCACGTCATCCACGCCGTTCGCACCGCACATATCCAGCACGACCTCAAGCATCGTCTGCCGCATATCCGGCGTCGCCATCGGCGGCAGCGGCAGCGAAATGTCGTCCATCGCGATCGTCACCCGCATCCCCGGCTCAAGCAAAGCATAAAGCGGCTCCATCTCCAGCGGATGATTCACCGCATACCGTATCGCCGCCTCGCGGTTCGGCAGCCCCTTGATCGGCGGATTCGGATAAATAACCCGCGTCCCAATTGGAATATCCTCAAGGATAAAATCCTCACCAAACGGCATGATCCGCGGCGCGGAATCTTTGTCGATATAAACGATCGATTCGTGCGTTTTTCGTCGTAGTGCTAGTGCCATAAATTTAAACAATTATTAATCGATATGTTCCTTATATCTCGTCGAAAACTAAAGTGACTCTTCTCAAAACTGGATCATCGCTCAAAGAATTCGCATGCTTTGTTATTTCCTCGTCCAAAAGGTCTTGGTTAAGTACACCACAGCCGAAATGAAAAACTATCTCCTCCGACTTACAGTAATCGCGATTTGCGACAAACGCGTCCCGAATACATCGTCGAAGGTCTTTTCGGTCCTGGTCGTAAATTGGCTGTCGAAAAAAACGGACCGGAAGTCCCGTCAAATTCCCCAGTGGAAAGATAGTTCCTGTTTCGTCGGCTTCGTTGATCTTGTTGCAGAGTTCGACCGCCTTTCGCAATGAATACCCGAATGCAAATTCAAGATATGATCGAAAAAACGAGAGTCCAGTTTCGGCAAACCCGACGACGTGAATGGTTCCGTCCCGAAGGGCCGGGATATAGTCGGGTGCGTCGTCAATTCTCGAAATCGTAATCATGCAACTACTTCAAATCCAAAACCGCCCAATCATGCTGACGCGCCGTTTGCTTTAATCTGAAATCAGGGCAAACGGCGACCGGGTGTCCGACGATCGAGAGCATCGGCAGGTCGGAGATCGAGTCAGAATACGCGTACGACTCGGACAAATTGATATTCTCCCGTTCAGCATATTCGCGGATCCATTTTGCCTTTGTCGCCGAGGCCATGACGGGCGGCAGGACGCGGCCGGTGGCGTAGCCGTTTACGAATTCGAGGCGGTTGGCTACGAAATCGTCGATGCCAAGGTGCTTCATCAATCGGTCTATTGTGAAATCAAGAGCTCCGGTCAATACAACCTGCCGCTGGCCGATCTTTTTGCCTTGGGCTATCAGTTCCGGCGTGCCGGGAAAAATTGCAGGTTTTAGAACTTCTTCAAAAAGCTCTTCGGAAAAATAACGCAGGCGGTCTTGCGAGAAACCTGAATAGCTTTTGAAAAAAACCTCGTTAAAGACGTTTCGCGAGTACAGATCGGTCAGGCCGAAGAACGGCAGCTTTGCCAGCGTCCCGACGCTCTTCTTCGCCGTCTGCCACAATCCCTGCTGCCGTTGGGCATAAAAGCCCAACGTGTGCACCAGATTGGTGCTGACCAGCGTCCCTTCCAGATCGTAAAATGCCGCGGCGGTTCCGTTGTTCTTCATGCCGTACAAAAACTAATTTGAAATGCTTTTCGGATAATATGGCGTATTGTAAGATGGATATTACCATGAAATCGAAAGAATGCGTCCCCGACCGGGGCAAACTTTACATTTTGATTACAATTGTAATTACTTTGTGCCTACTCCAAGCCTGTTCCTCGGCCTCAACGGACGATCCGGCGGCACCGCAGCCAGCAAAACCACCTATCGACGAGCCGATCGCAAAGGCTGATCGGCTTTATCTCGAACGCGAGGACCCGGCAAACCTTCGCGAAGCTGTTCGGATCACAGGCCAGGTTCGCGATCCGTCAAACCGCAATTTCGAGGTCGAATGGAAATTCGCGAAATTCAGTTACTTTCTGGGCAAGCAGATCGACGATGAAGATGAGGCAGAAGAGGTCTTCGAAAAAGGCCGCGATGCAGGTAACATCGCGTCGCGAATGGAACCGGAAAAACCGGATGGCTATTTCTGGTATGCGGCCAATCTGGGCGAGCTTGCTCAACGGAGTCCGATTACCGTAGGCATTAAGTCGGTAGGTGATATCCGCGAGGCAATGGAAAAGGTGATCGCCCTTGAACCGGGTTATCAGGGCGCAAGTGCGTACGACGCCCTCGCGCAACTTGAAATGAAGGCTCGACTGACCGGCGGCAAGGCTGAAAAAGCGGTGGACTATCTTGAAAAGGCCCTTGAGATCGAGAAGGAAAACTCGAACATTAGACTGCATCTCGCCGAAGCCTATCTGGCGGTAAAGAAACCGGCCCTGGCAAAAAAACAGCTTGATCTTGTTTTGCAAATGCAGCCGCCTCGCGGATTCGAAATCGAACACAAGGCGGCTGTTGAAGACGCAAAAAGCCTGATCAGACGTAATTTCTGACGCACCGAATAGGCCTAACGACAGTCGGCGTCACACTTCTCAGCCCGGAACTGCCGGAACCACCGATCCCATGGCGGTGCGAGCGGCAAATCGGACAATCTCTCCCGCCACCCGCTCAGGCTCTTCCCAATGAGGAGCATGACCAACCCCTTCGTAAACCGAAAGGGTCGAATTCGCAATGTTGGCAAGCAGCGTGGTCTGATCGTCCCGGGAAATGAAGCCGTCGCGTTCGCCCCAGATCAGCAGGGTTTCGGCCTTGATCTTTTCAAGCAGCGGAATAAGGTCGGTGTCGATCATCGCCTTGCAGACAAATTTCCAAACATTTGCCGGCAGCTTGAGGCTTTCCTTGACGATCGTTTCAAAAAAGTCGTCAGGCAACGCTTTCGCGAATGTGCTGGCCTGAAATTGGCGGACAAAAGATTCAGTGACGGGATCGCCGAGAGTATCGATCGAACTGCTTACGAATTCTATTGCTGCCTCGTTCTCAGAAAAAGCCGCGAATGCCCCAATAAGAACAAGTCCATCGACCCGTTCCGGGTATTCTGCGGCAAACTTCTGTGCGACAAAGCTCCCCATCGAATGCCCAACGATTACTGCCGAATCGATTTCCAGCGAATCGAGGAACCGACGGATGTCCGCCGCTAAGTCAGCGGCGTCGAAGGCCAAGACAGGCCGCTGGGCCTCGCCATGACCGCGTTGTGTCACCGCTATTGAACGATAGCTGTCGGGTATGTGGGGGAGCAGCAGATCAAAAGAACGGTGCGAATCGCTCAGCCCGTGAAGGAACACCACGGCGGGCCCTGACAAATCGCCTTTTTCGATATAAGGCAAAGAAAGGCCGCTGCCCGCGGCAGCGTATTTAACATTGTTTGATTGCATAAATTATCTCCTATGAAAGCCATATTAAACAGGCAGACTTGACCAGATCAGGACATTGCGATCAATGTCTTCCGGATCTGCCGATCTCAGGTTAAATTTTCCCGGCGATCGGAATATTTAGAAAATTCTGAATCTTTTATGAAAATTTTCTGAAAACAACTTGCGGTCTGCCCTTGAGTTTCCGATCGGCGCTCTTTCACAATTGCGGATTTCCATTTACAATCCCTCTAACTATGCGCCGAGCAATCTTTCCCGGCTCGTTCGATCCGCTGACAAACGGCCATCTTGACGTCATCCGCCGCAGTTCGCCGCTTTTTGATGAGATGGTGATCGCGGTCCTGAATAATCCGGACAAAAATCCGATGTTCACCGTTGGAGAACGGGTGGCGATGATCGAGGAAATCGTACCGGACGCCGAGCACGGAAGCTGTAAGCTAATCGTGGATAGTTTTTCGGGTCTGACGGCAGAGTTTGCCAAGAAATGCGAGGCGATCGCGATCGTACGCGGCATTCGCGCGGTCAGCGATTACGAATACGAGCTTCGAATGGCGCTAATGAACCGTAAGCTTGAACCGGACATCGAGACCGTTTTTCTGATGGCCGACGAGGAATATTCATACGTTTCATCAACGCTTATGAAGCAGGTGTTTCTGCTCGGCGGGCGAGTTGAAGGGCTGATACCGCCGCTTGTCGAAGCACGGATGCGGGATAAACTGAAATGACGCGGCCGCCGACAATTCTCGCGGTACAGCACGTTCAGATAACGATTCCGACCGGGTCTGAGGATGCCGCCCGGGCATTCTATTGCGAAATATTGGGACTTACCGAGGTCGCAAAGCCCGAATCACTCGCTGGCCGAGGCGGATTTTGGCTGCAGATCGGTTCGTTTCAGGTTCACATCGGGACCGAGGACGAAGGCCGCCGGGCGAATTCAAAGGCCCATATTGCCTATGAAGTGGACAACCTTGGGTCCTGGCGTGAGACGCTGGAACGCAAAAGCATCTCGATCATCGAAGGAATCGCGATTCCAAACTATTCTCGGTTCGAGTTTCGTGACCCTTTTGGGAATCGTGTAGAATTCCTTGAACATAATTAAAGTTTTCTGACTTATGACCAGCTTCCCCGTTTCCGACCACGTGACAAAAATGAAAGGCTCCTCGACGCTGATCGCCGCTCAAGCGGCAGCGGAGATGCGCGCCAAAGGCATCGATGTTATCGACCTGTCCGTCGGCGAACCTGATTTCGACACTCCGGAATTTATCAAGCAATATGCGTGTGAGGGCCTTGAAAAAGGGTTGACGAAATATACGGCAACGGCCGGAATGGCGGATTTTAGGAATGCCGTCGTCGAATTCTATGCACGGGAATTCGGAGCCGACATAAAGCTGAGTGAAGTTGCGGCATCTTGCGGCGGCAAACAGGCTTTGTTCAATGCCGCTTCTACCCTGTTGAATCCCGGCGACGACGTTCTGATCCCTAAACCTTACTGGGTCACGTTCCCCGAAATAGTTACATTCTGCCGCGCAAACAGCGTTTTTATCGAGACAGAAGAAACCGATTTCATCCTGACCGCCGACCAGGTCGCGGCGGCTATCACCGATAAAACAAAACTCATCATTATCAATTCACCGAGCAATCCTTCAGGCCGTGTAATCCCGCCCGATGAGATGCGCCGGATCGTTGAGGTATGCGCGGCCCGTGGCGTTTACGTGATAACCGACGAATGCTACCTTTTCTTTGCCTATCCGCCGGCCAAACCATTTTCGCTGGCGACGCTGCCCGACGAACTGCGTAAATATGTCTGCATCGCCGGCAGCTTTTCAAAGACCTACGCAATGACCGGCTGGCGCGTCGGTTACACCATCGCAAATGCCGATTGGACTAAGGCGATGGTCAAGCTTCAGAGCCATTCCGCTACACACCCGACATCGTTCGTCCAATATGCCTGTGCGAAAGCCCTCCGCGACAGCGACGCATCGACCGCGGAGGTTTCGGCGATGACCGGCGAATATGAACGCCGCAGAAATTGGTTTGTCCCGGCACTGAACGAGATAAACGGATTCAAATGTCCCATGCCCGAAGGCGCGTTTTACGCATTTGTAGATGTCCGTGAAGCGTTTGATGAAAGGTTCAAGAGTTCGGCTGAAATCGCCGATCTACTGCTCAGGGAAGCCCACATCGTCGTCACAGACGGCGAAGGATTTGGGGCCGCTGGTTTTCTACGACTTTCTTACGCGACATCGATGGAAAATCTGCATCGGGCGATCGATAAGATGAAGGCGATCTTCGGTGCTAAATCGGCCGCATCGGTGTGATTTAGGTTCCAGACTCAGTGTTTAATCACCTTGTCACTACAACAAGCG
>JBGTJP010000038.1:0-8366 GCA_041745075.1 Pyrinomonadaceae bacterium
GCAAACCAAAGTATCAAAATCGTGCTGATGTCATAGACAGTGCCAAAGACGCTGCCGGTCGTCGGCCCAAACGTCGCCCCGAATTGATCATGGGCGATATACGCTAACGCCCTGCCATTCGCCTTCCCCTTACCGCTGCCGCACGCACAGTATTCCGGAAGATCGTCGATCCTTGATGCATCGGCACAATCAATTTTTGGGCAAAATTCTTCCTTTGGAATAAGTACGCTCGTGGCAAAGCTGCTTCCTATCAAAAGAAAGCTCATCATCAATGCGGCCGTCGCCAGCATCTTCCTCGTGTTCTCGATCCGATTCGGACTTTTCACGAGGGGCATTACAGCCACGCCCGTCTCAAACCCGGAAAGGCCTAAAGCAAGCTTTGGAAAACTTATACGCGACAGCAAAACGACCGCCACAAGGCCTGCCGTCTCGAATCCGCCAAAGGAAGATTTGGTTCTGAACAGCGCGGTCTGCCAGTCGTTGAGCAGGTCGGGATGCGTGAATACTTCAAACAGAGCGAAACCGATAACGATCACGTTCAGCAACAGATAAACACTGACAAGGACAACCGCAATGCCGATCGCTTCCTTAAATCCCTTAAGAAACACCGCCCCGAGCAAGGTGATCAAAAGAAGAGTAACGATCACCGGATGCTCCAGAAAAGGCATTGTTTGATGCACGAAGGGATTTTCGAGAACATGGGCGGTTGCGTCGGCAGCGGAGAGAGTGATCGTTATGACAAAATCGGTCGCAACGAAACCCAGTAAAACCAGAACGAAAAGCTTTCCTTTCCAACGGGAGAGCAGAGCTTCAAGCATCGCGATCGAACCTTCGCCGTGCGGGCTTTCCTTGGCGACGCGGCTGTATATCGGAAGGGCGCCGAAAAGTGTAAGTAGGACAAGAACGAACGTTGCCACGGGTGACAAGACACCGGCCGCCAGGAATGCAATTCCGGGCTGATAGCCCAGCGTCGAGAAATAATCGACGCCTGTAAGGCACATAACCTTCCACCACGGATGCTTTTGGTGCTTTCCCTCAGGTTCGTGCGGCCCTTCGACGTCGGTGATCCCCTGGAACATCCATTTGTTTAGCGTCCCTTTTCCGGTTCGGCTCATATCTAAAAAAGAAAACGCCGCCAACGCAAGTCAAAGTGCGATGGCGGCTCGTAAAAAATTACGCCAGTCCAGTATGGCTCGTCTTCCAAAATGCCTGCGAGGTTAGCTGACGGGCTGGAACTTTGGAAGTGTTCCTCGATAAACGATTAGCCCCGATTAGGTGGTTCCCCCGCGCCGTTTCAAAAGCGAATGGGCTTCGGCACAGATTATCAAAGACGTGAATATACTCCTCGGCAAATCGAATTGCAAGCGTCCGATCAGCCGCCCACGTGGACGTTCGGACGAAGTTCCGGATCGTCCTCGGCCTGGCGGAGTATCTCTCTGGTCACGGGTGCGGTATCTCCTTCTCCAAACAGCAGATAGCGGGCCAAATACATCAGCGGATTTCCTTCGCTCCAGCCGAAATAGACGTGCGGTATCTTGCCGGTGGAATCGCGAAGATGAAGCAGCAGCGCCGCAATTGCGTTTGGCACGGCGGGCGATTGCGTCCGAAGGATCTTGTATCCTTCGACATCGACGCCGCGAATCAACAGCCCGCCGCTGAACTCGGAAGCGTCACCTAACTCGACCTCGTAAAAAAGGACCGGATCGGTCGAAGGGATGTGATTGTCGATCCGCTTTTCATGTTCCTTGAAGCGATATTCGCTTACATTTCCAACCTCTCTGCGATTTGTTACTATCCGGATCTCGCCCTCGGCCAGATCTTCGAGAAACTCCTTCGCTTTTTCGTCAAATTCGATCCGGTCAACCCGCAGCTCGGTCGTCCTCATAGCCCGCGAGATGAACGAAGCGAAAATTATCCCGAAGATGAACAAGGAAGCGATCTTTATTCCGCTCGGCTGCTCGACTATGTTTACGCCGGTCGTGAATATAAAAACGAGAGTGATAAGCAGATAAAGGACCCAGTATTTTTCCTTGCGCTTCCTGGTAGAAACGGTAACGGCAACCGCGGCCGAGGTCATCAGAACGAGAACGCCGGTCGCATAGGCACCGCCCTGTGACGCGACGTCCGCATCGAAAAGGATCGTTACCGAAAAACAGATCAGGGTGAAAACAAATACGAGGGGGCGCGTTGCCTTGGCCCAATCGGGGGCCATGCCGTAACGCGGAAGGTATCTCGGCACGATATTCAGGAGCCCGGCCATTGCCGATGCCCCGGCAAACCAAAGGATGGTAACCGTAGAAAAATCATAAAGCGTGCCAAAGACATGGCCAAAGAATTCGTGCGTTAGATATGAAAGCGCCCGTCCGTTCGCCTGGCCGCCCAGCTTGAATTCTTCGGCAGGGATCAGCATTGTTGTAATTATGCTGCTTCCCACGAGCATGACGCTCATGATCAACGCCGCGCCGCTGAGAAGCTTTTTGCCGTTTCGGATCCTGCCTTCTAAATGGAGCTTTTCCTCGTCTGAAATGCCGTTCTCAGCAGTCCGTGTAAGATGGACGTTGGGCGGAGGCACATCGCTTTTGACAAGCGGCATAACAACTACGCCGGTCTCGAATCCCGACAGCCCGAGAGCGAGCTTAGGAAAATAAAGGAGTGACAGCACTACCAGCCAAACGAAACTCCCATCTACGCCGGGCTTTGTCCAGATCGCGGCCTGCCAATTTGTCAGGGCTTCGGGATGTAAGAAAAAGATTTGATAGATTCCGTAGCTGATCGTCACAATGTTCAGCACGAGAAATAGTGCCACGATACCTACCGCAAGGCCGATCGCCTCGCTAAAACCGCGCAGAAAGACGGCCCCCAAGAGACCAATCAGGACGATCGTTACGATAATACTGTGGTTTAGGAACGGAAGATTATGCTCAACTAACGGGTTCTCGATAATATGAGCGGTCGCGTCGGCGGCGGACAGCGTTATCGTAATAATAAAGCTGGTCGCTACAAAGCCGAGCAGCATCAGGACCAGCATCTTGCCCTTCCATCGAGAAAGAAGCCGCTCGAGCATCGAGATCGATCCGTCGCCGTGCGGACTTTCCTCGGCGACCCGCTTGTACATTGGGAGCGCTCCAAAAAGGGTGAGAAGGACGAGAACGAGCGTTGCAAAAGGTGACAGTGCTCCGGCCGCCAGAAAGGCGATTCCGGGCTGGTAACCGAGGGTCGAGAAGTAATCAACGCCGGTCAGGCACATGACCTGCCACCACGAGTGCTGATGTCTGGCATGCTGCCCGCCGCCAACACCTTCCGGCTCCTCAACCCCGCTAAAAAGCCACTTCTTGAACCAACTTGTTTCGTTCTTTTTCATCGCCGAAAACAAAGAAAACTCTGTCGGGCTTAAGCTTTTCGCTCCTTTCGCCTGATCGCCGATCAGACAACCGACGGCATTCGCCGGTTCCTCGTTCGACGCCGAGCAAACAGGGCGTAGGTTCGAGTATTGCGTCTTTATAAAAGCTGGTCAAGTGGTTGAAAGAAATAGAGTTAACGATAAGGGGCGACGTCTCCCACACCGTCGCCCCATGGTCACAAGTCCTCACCCCTCGTGACCGGATGTTCACCGGGGAGGTGAACAAAGTGATTATGCATAAATGCCTATTCAAATGCAATAGCCAAAATGCCTAGTCAACTTTGCCATCTAGAACGAAGTTACTGTATGGGTTATTGAAAGTTCGGACCGAGATGGCGCCGACAATTGCCGAACGGCCGCCGCCCGCCGATTGAACGAACAGAGTGTACTCACCGACCGGAATATCCCGGGCAGCGGTGACCTCAAAACTGAGGACTGAAATATCACCGCCATAGTCGTGCGACACGATGGAACCTTGCGAAACCGACAATAGCGGCGAACTGAAACTGATCGAAGTTCCCTTAGCGGTCAGGTTTTTGCCGCCGACATAAACAGTATAGCTCTTGCCCGAATTTATGGGCACGGCGCTAAGGGTAAGCTGGCCGTTGAATCCCGTGTACTTAAGGTCGATATCGTCAGAACCGTTCTCAAGTTTTTTCGTGATCGAACCATTTTCATCCCGTGAAACGCTGACCGAGCCAATCTCCTGCGTTGGAACCGGCCTTTTTGCCCTCTCTTTTCGCGAGGAATAAAGCGTGTAGTTACCAAAAGGCACGCCGGCCAGATCGACCGAACCGTCAGCCCCGGTAACGGTCTGCGAAAAAACCTTGCCCGATGCCGAATCTTCCAGCCAAACCTCAACACCGGCTGCCGGTCGGCCTTCCGGAAAAAGAAGCTTGGCCGCGATACTGCCGCAGCATTTCTCGTCAGGTTCGGGAGCACCGTATTTTGATCTTATGGCCGTGCGGTCCACATCGGACAGTGTCCGATGAGAAAAACCCTGCAAACCGAAAACCCCGTTCTTGCCAAAGTTCTCATACATCACCGACCCGCGAACCCACGAATGATCAAGGCCAAGGACGTGTCCGATCTCATGGGTAAACGTCGATTCCACGTCAAAGCTGCCGAAGGTCCCGTCGGTTGAAAACTGCTGGTACGGATTTAGTGCGATGTCAGCTTCCGAGATGCGTCCGCGCGAATCGAAGAATACCCGAGTGGTGGCGGCAACTTCATCGGCGGTCCTTGCGAACATCAGGGCATTTTCGGCGGTCGGAGCAACGGTTATAAGGCTTACACCGTCACCGGCCGCCCCTTGCGGGCTTACATTTTGTTTTTCAGAGAAAACTTCGCGAAACTCGACCCCGCTTGCTTCTTCCCATGTCCTTAAACTCCGCCTTAACGCGGCAACCAGGTCACTTCCCTGTTTGACATTTGAGGCTGGACTGAGAAGCGATGCTGAGAACGCGATCGGAATTACCCTGGTCCGCCATTTTAGAAGCGGCTCAGACCGCTCCGCCGTTAAGGCACTTGCCTCCGCAAAAAGCGGCGACACTTGCGTAACGGCAATAATGAACGCAAGGACGATTTTGAGGGATCGGGCCATAAAACAACTAACTAGGTAAGGTCACGAGAAAATCCGCCGGCACCGTCACCGCCGACCTTTTCGAGGTCGGCAAACCCGACGATCAGGAGCAGAACCACCAGCGAAACGGTCGCAAGTACGTAAAGTATTGCTATCTGTTCAAGATAAATAAGCAGGCCGATAACGATGGCTACCAAGCCAAGCCAGAAAAGGGCGATCGTTCGCCGGCTGAATTTCTGTTTTTGAGTGTTCATTATTTATTCCAATCCAGAATCATATCATTACATATGCTCTATTGAAACAAATTTCCGCGTTTTGAACAATTTCGACTGACTTAGGACACAAACAAACCAAAGCTTGGGATGCGCACGAATTAAGCTTTCAAGCGGGAGACTATTCCGCCAATACCGCAAGCCGTCTCTAATACCTGAATCTCACTTTTCAAAATTGAAATCTGAAGGTGAAATCTAGAATCTGAAATCTTAGTCTTAAATTTCAGATTTGAAATTTCAAATTGCGATCTACCGTCTACGATCCCGTCCTTTGAACAAAGCACCGCGTATTCCATAGTCTTCGCTTGCGAAAAATCTTATCTGATCAGCTATTTAGGCGTTGCCCAAAAAGCCTTCTGCCGGAAATTTTCTAAGCCCTTGATTCTATTCGACTTATAATCGGACAATGGTGGGATGCTCAGGTAAGTGAAATGGTTGTTCAATCGACAATGCGGAGCGGAAGTTTGCTAAGGATCTCAGCGGGCGGTTCCTGTATATCGGCCATCGGGGCCAGCTTTCGCTGCCCTCCGTCTTTTGTTTCGACGTCGATAACATCGTAGGGCTCAAGTTTCGGATCCTCAGCCCTTTTTTCCCGGATAGCCAGTGTATCGAATTCAAGTATCCTGGTTTCGCCCCGCCGGCGGTAAATGCGGACCGTTCTGCCGCCCGAGTCTTTCGGAACCCCGCCGGCGGCCGCGATGGCGCGGGAAAGCGTGAGGTCGGGTGTCAGGTTCAACCTTCGCGGCACCGCCACGCCGCCGGTCAAAAAAACTGGTGGAGCTTCGGTAATAGTTACGATATCACCACTTAATATTGCCGGATTCGCGGTTTCGACGCCGCCCAGCAAGTCTTCGATCTTGACCGAAATACGCTTCGGGGCACTCTCGTCGGGTGGTCCCGCCGCTGGGGTGTTCGTCCGGCAACTAACATTCGGCGGCCTGAATATAACGACCTCGCCGCTCGAAGCATCCGTTATCCCGCCCGAGAGTACTATCAGCTCCGCCAGGAGCAATGGCCGTCTCAGCTGCAGCCTCTGCGGCTTTTTGACGGCTCCATTTACATAAGCAAGGGCCCTGTTCGAACGGTCGACTATCCGCACTGCGACCTTCGGATCACGAAGCAAAACACTATACTGTTCGCGGATCGAAGCCGCCACTTCGCTCTCCGTGCGGCACAATGCGAAAACCGCCTTATCAAGCCGCCCTCCGCCATCGAGAAAGCCTTCCGGCGTCAACCCGCCCCGCCAGTCGAATTCAAAGCTTCCGACTACATCCACATCCACGATGTCGCCGTAGTGGATGCGCTCGGTTTCGGACACGAAAGCAGGCCGGTTTTGGCTGTCCGTGTTCTGTGCGATAGCTGTGGATGGAAATAGGAAGGTGAGCAAGATAAATAGCGAAAGAAGACTCCGGCGAAATTTTCCCGCCATCAAAACAAAAATTGAAGCGGTAAAAAAAGCCCTTGGATCGATCGGCCGTACGAATGCCCCTATTTCAATCGGCAGATCCATTTTCCGGTTCCCTTGGCTTGACACGGCGGCTTCGTGATCGTGAGGAGACCGCGATGGCAAATCCCTTAAATTCCAGGTTGCAGTTGTCGCAGAGGAGATTATGTCGAAAAATCAGCTTAGACAAGAAAGGTGTGGGCCGATATCCTCGGCGGATCCTATTGCTTCGACATTTTGGACATTTTTGAGAGATCATTTGTTTGTGGCCCGGTCACACAAATAATGCCACTGGGAGTTCACCGTTCTACCGGCTTAAGGAGCCCGATCGATCCTCCGCATTTCACCGCAACTGCTCAATACGGCTGATTTCCGATTGTATCTTATCGTAGATGACAATGCGTTCTTCAAATTTAACATCAAATCTTTCCAAACTGGCAAGGGCATTCCGGTAATCCGCAATTGCCTTATCAAGACTTCCATTCTCGACGGCCCGTTCCGCATTCTCGATGGACCCCTTAACCGCCGCGGACGTTAGAAACACTTGGAGCAGCTGCCGCGAATCGATCAACGCACTCTCCTCCGGATAAGCCTCGATCGCCCTTTCGACCGCGTTAAGAGCGTTTTCGCCGGCCTCTATCTTGCCGTTCAGCGGGCCGGTTGTAGCCGCTTCGGCCGTGAACTCCCGGGCCTTTATCTCGGCCCATTTGAGCATATGGAACCGGTGACGGTTGGCTGCCGAGGCCGATCCTTTTCTCAGGGCCGGGATCCGCGGCGACGCGGGCCGTGCTTTGGATAGCTGCTCGGAAGCCAGGCCGAGATATTCATCGCACAGATCGAAAACTTCTTTATGGGCATCGGCAAATTTTCCCAGGACGTTCGCGGCCTCTGATTTTACGCGGATCTCACGAAGTTTTTCTTCATTGCGTTTTAACGTAAGCTTCTCGTCGGCTCCTGCTCGACGTTCACGCCTTGGCACACTGCCCAACTGCCTGGACAGACGCCTGGCCGCGATAGCCCGCCGCCGCGAGCGCCTCAAGATCACCTCGCGAACGAACACAAAAGACGCGCCGAACGAAATTGCCGCGATAACGGCGAATATCAAAGGTGTGTCATCATAGCCGTCATGAAGGGCGGCCCAAACTATAAAAAAGATCGCGGCCGAGATAAAAAAGACCAGGAAATAGTAGTTCGCGGCGGAAAGCCCGACCGGGAACCGGAGAGGTTCTTCTTTCGCGTAAACATTCCCCTTTGGGCCGGTTAGTCGTTGCCTCTGATCCATCATGCCGCTCTTTTTAGGCCTGCGCCAACGAGAAACATAGTGAATTCTCTTCCGCGTTTTGTCAATATTCTCGGATCGCCGCTGCTTTTTGACCCCGGAACTTAAATACCGCATTAAGCAATAGGATTTTCCGATGGGTTTTTTTTCTCCGCAGCTCTGCGACTACAGCGGTCAGATAATTTCCCGCAGAGCCGCTAAGATGCAAAGAAGTCAAAAGCCTTAATTATTATGACGCTTTTACGATGATCCGTTTAACGGGACCGTGTCACCCGAGGCCATCTCTCTGCTATACTTGCGGCGTGGCGAAAAGGCAGAAAATCAAAAAGAGTAAGAAAGGGCTTTTCGAGACGATACGGAAGCCCATTGCTCCGCCTTCTCAAAAACTG
>JBGTJP010000039.1:0-26411 GCA_041745075.1 Pyrinomonadaceae bacterium
AATTGGGGAGGGAACACCTGCTTTCTTCACAGACAAAGGGTTCTTCTTTGTCAATTATGAAAGGTTCGACCTCCGCCAGCAGTCGTCAAAGGGAACGACAATTTTGCTGCCGCAGTTTAGGGACGGCACCTTTACTTACACGGGAACCGACGGCGTGACACGCACCGTAAATGTTCTGTCC
This sequence comes from Pyrinomonadaceae bacterium, assembly GCA_041745075.1. GTDB lineage: Bacteria > Acidobacteriota > Blastocatellia > Pyrinomonadales > Pyrinomonadaceae > OLB17. Next base: position 182 of record JBGTJP010000039.1, read on the forward strand.
GGTGCCGGTCTGAATTTAGCCGGGGGGAACGCCGCTTTGTTTTCAAACGCCGGCGGCTCGATCGGGGTTGATCCGATCATCCAGTCCAGAATCCTTTCTCGTTTGCCCAACGCAGGAAATGTTGCTTGCCCGGCCAGCGGCTGTCCAAACGGCGGCCTCAGCCAGGGATTTAATTTTAACCAGGCGAACAACGACACGAGAAATGCGTTCACGTCCAGATTTGACGTCGATATCAACGATCGGAACAGCGTTTACTTCGTTTACAAGTACAACGATAACGCCGACGATCGGACCGATATCGACAACACATTCAACGTCACGCCGGTGAACACGCAGGGTGGCCCAACGGAGTCTTATCTATTGAGCTACACGTCTATATTCGGAAGCAACTTTACGAATGAGGTTCGCGGAGCTTATTCGAGGAGCAATCCGTTCTTTAACGAGGACCCAAATTTCCCCACTCCTTACGTGATCGGTGGTCTTTCGTTTACCAATAGCCCGGAATCGAATTTCCAGGCGCAGGGAAGAAATACCGATCTTTATACGATCCAGGACAATGCATCGTATTCCGCGGGCAACCACACGATGCGCTTTGGTATTGACTTTAATGCCCAGCGAATCGACTCACAGACAAACTTCAATCGCGTTGGCATTTACAACATCAGCTCGACCTCAAATACAAATACGCCTGGGCTTGACCCAGCTCTTTTCCCGGGCGGCATCAGCACGACCAATCGTGGACGGGCGGATGCGCTAAGGTATATGCTGGGCGGCATTGTTGGAAGCGGAACGATCGCGGCCCCGTTCGGTGGTGCAGGTATCGGTCCTCAATTGGGAGGTTCCAGCCGTCAAAAGTTGAAATACGAAACTTACGGCTTGTATTTCCAGGATGCCTGGAGGGTCACGCCAGAATTCACGCTGAATCTTGGCCTTCGCTGGGACTACTTCACGCCATTGAGAAATCCTGATCAGGTGTATCTTGAGCCTGATCTCGAGGGAGCAAACAGCGTTGCTGAAGCAAGGGCGGCGCTCCTTGATCCGACCGGTCAATATGTTCTGCTCGGTACAAATTCCGGAAAACCGGGCCAGTTCTATAAGTCTGACTTTGATAATATAGGGCCGATCGTAAGTGCTGCCTGGGCACCGCGTTTCGAGGGCGGGGTCATGAAGGCTCTGTTCGGCGATAGCGGCGTTCTTCGCGGCGGTTTCCGAGTCGGCTACATCAACGACGAATATGTTCGCGGACCCGATAATGCTGCGGGTGGAAACGCCGGTCTGGATCTCACAGGACGTGCCCTTAACAACGGCTCGATCAATCTTCGTTCGAGATTTACGCCGATGGGCACTTTCAACCCGCTGCCGGGCTTTACGCTTCCTGCGTTCCAGCAGCCCCCGATCTCTTTCGCAACGGGAAATGCGGACGCAGGCAACTTCTTTAATACCGTATTTGCCGTCGATCCGAATATCGAACTGCAGAGAAATTACCAATATACGTTTGGTTTCCAGCGGGATATTGGCTTCAATACGGCTATCGAGATCCGTTATGTCGGCGGCCGAAGCGACAATATGGTCCGGGCCACCGATCTTAACCAGATCAACCTTCCCTCCGGTTTCTTGTCGGATTTCAGGAATGCCCAATACAACAGAAGGACCTTTGGCAATGGCGGGCAGTGTGCCAATAATATGCCGGTCGGATGCCGCCCGGTCGATTCATTCTTCCCGCTTTTAGGGCCGAACCAGGCACTATTGGGATCGGGCTTTACAAACGGATTTTTGGATACGAACCGTATTGCCGAGTTCGCTCTCAATATGTTCGTGAACAATTCCTTCTTCCCGAATGCCCGCGGGTTGCTGTTGAACAACCCCAACGCCGGCGTTGTCGACTTCCTTACAAACCAGGGACGGTATCGTTACGACGCCCTGCAGATGGAGATCAGGCGCAGGTTTACCAACGGATTGCAGTTCCAGGCGAATTACACTTACGGTAAAACGCTGACAGACATTCAGGGTGATGGCCAAACGCGTTTTGATCCGCTGCTGGACAACAACCAGCCGGAGCTTGATTTCACGCGAGCCGATCATGATCGGACCCATACCGTCAACATCAACGCAAATTACGAGCTCCCGTTCGGCAAAGGCAGGCCTTTCCTCAACGGCGACGGATTTGTTGATAAGCTTTTTGGCGGATGGCAAGTGACCTCGATCGTGAATTTCAGTTCGGGGACGCCGATCTCTATCCTTGACCCGAATGGGACCCTGAATCGAACCGGTCGATCACCCAGACAGACGGCGTTTTCAAATCTGACAGCCGCCGAGATCCAAAAACTCATCGGCAGGTTTGAACAAAACGGGATCATCTATTGGATCAATCCGTCTGTTATCGCACCGGACCGAACGGCTACTGCAGGCAGCTACACCGCCTCTCCGGGCAATCCGGCATTCGCCGGTCAGGCATTCTTCCGCAATGAAGCGGGTCAGACCGGAAACCTGCCGCGTAACTTCCTTTCCGGCCCAATGTTTATCAATTGGGATGCGGGATTGATAAAGAACACTCGCTTCGGCGAACGGTTCAACATTCAGATCCGGGCAGAGGCGTTTAACGTTCTAAACAACGTTAACCTCTTTATCGGAGAACAAAGCGGTATCTTTAATATCGGTTCGACGAGTTTTGGCAGGATCACTCCGGGCAATGAGTACAGCCCGAGGATCATGCAGTTCGCGTTCCGGTTCGAATTCTAATTCGAAGGATATTCGATTCGAGGGTGCCGTTTTTTTGGTAAAACGGCACCCTTTTTTCCAATTCATTAGGAGCTTTATTATGAGAACTGTTAATACCCTAAGCCGTATAGGTTGGATTACAATATTCGCTTTCGGCGTTTTATTCCTGACGATTTCGATCGAGGCAAAAGTCTTTGACGACAAAATAGACGTTAAGGAAGTAGTAAATAAGCATCTGGCATCGATCGGATCAGACAAGGCGAGAGAAACTCTGCGGTCGCTAATGATCGTAGGAACGACGCAGGCGGTCTTTAAGGGACGGGGCGAGGGGCGAGCCGACGGACTGGTGGTGATGGCCTCACATTCGGAAAAGAATATGATCGGGATGAAGTTCAACGCTCCCGATTATCCCCACGAAAAAATGGGGTATGACGGCAACGGCTTTTCCGTGGGGTTTGTGACACCGGGAAAATACACGATCCTCGGCGAATTTCTTCGGCTGAACGAAGGGACCTTTAAGAAAGGTATTTTGGGCGGAACGCTTTCTACGGGCTGGGAACTTTACAACTACGATGAGAGCAAAGGCAAACTGAAGGCAAAAGGAAAATCAAAGATCGACGGCGTCGAAGTGTTGAAATTCGATTACTCTCCAAAGGGAGGTTCAGACCTTGACATCACCATTTACCTTGACGCGGCGAATTACCGTCACGTGCGGACCGAATACAAGCGTGTAATTTCAGGCGGCCAGGGAGCAACGGTCGATAGCTCGTCCAGGCAAAACGAGAAGCGCTACAAAATGGTGGAGGACTTTGCGGACTTTCGTGAGGAGGGCCATCTCTCACTGCCGCACGGTTACAAGATCTATCTCGAACTTCTGACCGGAAACGGAACCACGTCTTATACGTGGACGATGGAAATGACCCAGTTCAATCTTAATCCCGAACTGGATCCTAAGGAATTCAAAGTAGACGGGGAATGACCCGACGCGGCACTCTAACCGCGGGCGTGGATATTGTAGGATTTTATCTTTGAATTCAAGGTGGTCGCATTGAGTCCGAGCAGGCGGGCGGCGCGGGATTGGTGGCCGCCGGTTTGGTCCAGGGCGCGTCTGATCAGGTCGATCTCGAACCGTTTTACCTGGTCGTAAAAGTTCACGCCGCGGGCGATGTCGATCTCGTCCGAAACTCCTTCGCTCTGCTTGACCATATTTATGGCCAGCTCGGGGTCGCGCACCTCTGGCCGAAGGCATTCAACCGTTATCTCATTCGAAGCCGCAATGACCACGGCGCGTTCGATCACGTTCTCCAGTTCGCGAACGTTGCCCGGATAGTAATAATTTTCAAGCAGCGAAAGCACCTCAGGCGAAACGTTTTCTGAGATCTCGCGGCCGTTTTCTTCGTTGTATTTCTTAATAAAATGCTTGGTCAGCGGCAAGATATCCTCGGTCCGCTGGCGAAGTGCGGGCAGCTCCATCGGAACAACCGAAAGCCGGTAATAAAGATCCTCGCGAAACGTGCCAGATTTAACAGCTTCTTTCAGATCGACGTTGGTCGCGGCGATTATACGGACATCCACCTTAAGCGGCGCCGTCTCGCCGATCGGCGTGAATTCCCTTTCCTGAATGACCCGCAGCAGCCGCACTTGCGTTTCCGGCCTCAGGTCGCCGATCTCGTCAAGAAAGATCGATCCTGTGTCGGCCACCTCAAAAAGCCCCTTCTTCGCTGCAACCGCCCCTGTGAACGCGCCTTTCGTGTGCCCGAAAAGTTCCGATTCGAGCAGTTCCGACGGGATGTTCGAGCAATTCACGACAACAAACGGGTTATCCGCTCGCGGGCTGGCTTCGTGGATCGCCTTCGCCATTAACTCTTTGCCGGTCCCGCTTTCGCCCGTAATAAGCACGGTCGATCGAGCCGGAGCTACGCGGTCAACCAGGCGAAAGATCTCTTCCATCTTTTCGGAGCGGCCTATGATCGCGTCGCGTTTGACCGACCGGGTCATTACCTGTCTAAGCGTCTGCCGTTCCTCTTCTTTTTGGCGTTTCTTTATCCCTTTTGCAACGAAAGCCAGAATCTGTTCATTTTGAAAGGGTTTACGGATGACGCCGGTGGCACCTTTTTCCCACGCCGAGATGGCTGTGTCGAACGTTGCAAACGCCGTTATCATCAAAACGACCGCTTCCGGATCGAGCTTGATCAGCTCTTCCAAAGCCGTCAACCCGCCCATCCCAGGCATTGAAACATCCATCAGGACAAGGTCATACGGCTTCTCCGCATAAAGTTCCAATGCTTCCTCTCCGGTCTTTGCAAGCTCAACCCGATATCCCGCGGTGGAAAGAATAGTTTCCAGCACCTCGCGCATTATTTCTTCGTCGTCGCAGATCAGGATCGATCCTTTCTTTGCCATAATTAAGCCTGTATTGCTGGGTAAATCGCCTGTAAGGTCGAATATTTAAGTATATGATGCAACTAGCGAAAATATAAAACGCCTAGTTCTTCGCCGCGGTCGGATGACAGTTGTAAAATGAACCTTTTATTGGGCGAAGCGTAAAGATATAATAGTTTCAGCGGAAGGCATCATCCGCCAGAATAAATAAATGGCAACTTCAAAAACAACCAAGGTATTAATCATCGGCGGGGCGATCGCCCTCATTCTTTTCCTCGTGGCGGTCATCGGTATTGCTTTGATAGTCAGTTCGATCAGTAAGCCTACCGTCGCGCAAAACAGCGTTCTTTTGCTGAACGTTTCGGGCTCGCTGCCGGATTACACGCCCGATGACGCGGTCGCCCGCGCGGTCGGTTTTGCACAGCCCCAATCCTTTACCGGCCTGCTTACACAGCTTCGCAAGGCAAAGGTTGATGATCGGATAAGTGCCGTGTTTCTGGATATTAACTTCCCCGGCATCGGTTGGGGACGGGCCGATGAACTTCGCGACGCAATAGCTGATTTCCGCACCTCCAACAAACCGGTCTATGCTTATATGGAAATCGGGTCGAACAAGGAATATTACATCGCGACCGCCGCCGAAAAGATCTTTCTGCCGCCGTCGGGCGACATTTACATAAACGGCTTCGCGGCCGAGGCAATGTTTTACAAAGGCTCGCTCGACAAACTCGGCATCGAGGCGGATGTGATCCAGATCGGCCCCAAATATAAGAACGCCCCCGACCAATACACAAAAAAAGAGATGGGTGAAGGCCAGCGCGAAGTGATCGACGCCGTGCTTGACGAATATTACGGCCGCTTCACCAAAGCCATTGCCGAGACCCGCAAAAAATCGGTCGAAGACGTCAAGAAACTTGTTGACGAGGCCCCATACAACGCCCGACAAGCACAGGAACTCGGCCTGATCGACGCCGCATATTACCGCGAAGAGGTTTACCACGATCTAAAAACCCGGCTCGGTTACGGCGAGCAGGAAAACCTGCGCACCATGAAGTCCAGCCAGTACAAAGAGATCCCTTCAGATTCGCTCGGCCTCAACAACGGCGAACGCGTAGCGGTGATCTTCGCGTCGGGTGCGATCAACGTCGGCCGTTCGAATGACGGCCCGTTCAGCGGTGAGATGGTCGGCTCGGACACGATAGTCGAGGCCGTGAACGACGCCGCTAATGATAAATCGGTCAAAGCGATCGTCCTCCGGGTCGATTCGCCGGGCGGCTCGGCCCTTGCGTCCGACCTGATGTGGTTCGCGCTTGAAAACGCCAAGGCCAAAAAACCGGTGGTCGTTTCGATGGGTGATGTCGCCGCGTCGGGCGGTTATTACATCGCCTGCAACGCAACCAAGATCGTCGCCCAGCCATCGACCATTACCGGTTCGATCGGCGTTTTTATGGGCAAACCGGTGGTCAAGGGCCTCTATGATTGGCTCGGCGTGACTAACCAGTACGTGATGCGCGGCAAGAACTCCGGCATCTTCCGCGAGACCGAAAAATGGACGCCCGAGGAGCGCTCCAAAATGGAGGCACAGACCAACAGCATCTATTTTGACAACTTTATCCCGAAGGTCGCCGCCGGCCGCAATATGACCGACGAACAGGCGAACACGCTTGGTCAGGGCCGCGTCTGGACCGGCACACAGGCAAAAGGAAACGGCTTGATCGATGAATACGGCGGCCTCGAAAAAGCGATCCAGATCGCAAAAGAGTTGGCCAACCTCCCCGCGGACAAAGACGTAAAACGCGTCGTCTTCCCAACGCCGCGACCGTTCTTCGAAACCCTGTTCGATAACGACGAAGGAGCCGAACTGACCGCCGACCAAAAAGCCCAAAAAGCACTCGTCGAATCGCTCCCCGCCGACGCCCGCCGGGCCCTAAAATTCGCCGCCCTCTTCGACCAAATGAAACGCGGCGAAGCCATGCTCCTTATGCCGTTTGAATTGCAGATAAAATAAACTGACTGGAGCGGCAAGCAACCTGCTTGCCGTCCCGCTGGCTAATAAGCTCCTCAGTCCTCCTCGTGCGGATTAACTGGCCTTCTTGTTTTTAAGGAGAGTGGCCGCAGCTGGTTTTCTTGGCTTCAGGAGCGTTCCGTCAAACACCACAATATCGCCATCCGGCAAGTCTGCACCGGGAGGCACTCTAAAAAGAACCGTCCGAATTAGAAATTCATCTTCCCATTGAGATGGGCCCTCTTTATCGAACGCGAAAATAAGGCGGCCAGTATCGAACTTTCTAAATCGTGCGTGCCCGACAATGAATTTGATCTTCGGATGGTTGATCGCTCGTTTTTGGACGGGCACTCCAATAAAAATGAAGATGCCTTTACTCGCTGGATTGTTTGCGATCTCCGCGAAGAAAGCGTCGAGTCGGCCGCGTTCATCGTTGGGCCTAAGTACCTCCCATTCGTCAAGAGGGCAACTCGGAGGCACCGGAGCGACACCTCCAGACTCCGAAGCAGTACTCTCACAGCCTTCGGAAAACCCGGATATCTTGACGGTCGCCGTTACGACCGAATCGGGTTCATCCGCGATTACGATTACAGCGGCGGTGCCCTGGCCTAGAACTATCCGGCCGGTCGAAACTGTCCAGTCGTAGCGTATATCGGAATCCGCGCCTACGACGTTCGCGGTAAAGCTCATCTCCTCGCCGCGCTGAGTGATTCCCGCGGGCCCGTTAACCTCGATCTTCGGGCATGACTGCTCCGATTCCTGGGCACTAACCAAGAAAACCGCTGAAAGGAACAAAAGGATAAGATTCACGCAGCGTCGCATTTCGTGAGTGTATCACCAAAATCCGCCAACATTAGGAATTTTCGAAGGTCACACCGAGGTATTCGTCTCGCCGCAATTCTTCCAAGCGCCCGCAAAACCGCCCCCCGTCATCCCTGCAATGGAGGCTGAGTAAAACGAATTCGGCGAAACCAATACCTAACGAACAAAAGAAAACGCCGTCAACCGATGCCTTATTGCCCACGGTTACCCAAACGGCGTAGTCTCCTATCACGCTCACTAAACAAAAATGAGCCTAAATCTCCAAGATGTCGACCAGCTCCTGGACGGCCGCCGCGCTCTTTTGGAGGGCGGCGCGTTCGTCGTTGGTCAGGCTGATCTCGATGATCTGCTCGATGCCGTTTTTGCCGAGCTTGGCCGGAACGCCGACAAACAGATTATTGATGCCGTATTCGCCTTCAAGAAAAACGGCGCACGGGAGAATTTTCTTTTTATCTTTGAGGATCGCTTCTGCCATCTCGACCGCTCCAAGGCTGGGGGCGTAGTAAGCCGAGCCGGTTTTTAGCAGGCCGACGATCTCGGCGCCGCCATTTGCGGTCCGGGTGACGATGGCGTCGATCGTTTCCTTGGGCAGGAGTTCGGTGATCGGAATACCCGCACAGGTCGAATAGCGCGGCAGCGGAACCATCGTGTCGCCGTGGCCGCCGAGGACGAATGCCGTGACGTTCTCGACAGAGACATTGAGGGCTTCGGCCAGGAAGCACCGCATACGTGCCGCGTCGAGCACGCCGGCCATTCCCATCACACGGTTTTTGGGAAAGCCCGAACGGCGAAACGCTACCTGGGTCATTGCGTCGAGCGGATTCGACACGACGATGATAAACGAATTCGGCGAGTATTTCGCGACCTGTTCTGTAACCTGGCCGACGATGTCGGAGTTTGTTTTCAGCAGGTCGTCGCGGCTCATCCCCGGTTTTCGCGGAAGGCCGGCAGTAATAATTACAACGTCAGAGTCCGCCGTTTCCTCGTAAGAATTCGCGCCAACCAACTTTACATCAAAGCCGTCGATCGGGGCGGCCTGTGCCAGGTCGAGCGACTTACCCTGCGGCGTTCCTTCGACAATATCGACCAGTACGACATCCGCCAGCTCTTTGCTTGCGATCCAATGTGCGGCCGTCGCACCCACATTTCCGGCGCCAACGACCGTAACCTTATTTCTTCCAGCAGCCATTCTTGATCCTTCCTATTGTGAATATTTGATTGAGATAAAGCGGTATTTTGTCATAGTCGGCCCTAAAGGGCAAAAGGCCCGCCCTCGGCAGCTTTACTGCTCGATTTGCGAAAAAGATGCTGTCTTAACAATCAAATGTGGGAACCGGGTTTGGGTCGAAAGGGCGATTTCTTTTGATAACAACGAAGGCGATGTGTTTGAGGTGGCCACAGCAATCACGTCAAGGCTGCGTCCGATGTTCAAATAAGGCAAATACGGCCGCTTACGCCAGCTCCCGGCAAATCAATCCAATTAACGTTTAAAATTGTCAAATGGAACGATTTTCTCGCGTAAAGCAAACGACGGTAATGGCTTAAGCCATTCCACCTTGGACACTTTCGCGTCCATAAGGAACGGCAATCAAGAAGGCCGTTACTTCGGCGGAGCAAGTTTTTTCAAGCTTCCCTGACCGCTGATCTGGCGGGTGCCGGCGATTTTTTCGGCCTGGGCAAAGGCGCGGAGGAAGTTCTCGCCGAGAACCTTTCGGATCTCCTGTTCAGTATAGCCGCGGCGGAGCATCTCGTAGGTCACAAGCACGAGGTCTTCCATGCCGTTCATACCGGCCGGGAGAAACGGGACGCCGTCGTAGTCTGAGCCGAGGCCGACAATGTCGATACCGGCGACCTTCTTCATATGGTCGATGTGATCGACAACGCGTGTATATGGCGTGATATAGATCGGGTTTGCCTCGAGAAGTTTGCGTTCCGCTTCGTTGAATCCAGCCTGATCGTCTTTGTATTGCTCGCGGAGCGCGTCGATCTGGGGTTTCAGGCGGGCCGAACGTTCGCCGCCTTCACGCAGCGTGCGGGCATCGAGAAACGCCGGATAGAAATTGATCATCATCACGCCGCCGTTTTGTGCAACGCGTTTGAGAACTTCGTCCGGCACGTTTCGTGTATGGTCGTTTACGCCGCGGGCGGATGAATGCGAAGCGATGATCGGGGCCTTTGTGATGTCTAGAACATCGTTCATAACCTTTTCGGACACATGCGAAATATCGACAAGCATCCCAAGCCGGTTCATCTCGCGGACAACCTCTTTGCCAAATTCGGAAATGCCGTTGTTCTTCGGGGTGTCGCCGTGGGCGTCGGCCCAGTCATGGGTGACGTTGTGGGTCAGCGTCATATACCGGACGCCGAGCCGATAGAAATTGCGCAATGCGTAAAGCGAATTCTCGATCGCGTAACCGCCTTCGATGCCCATCAGCACACAGACCTTTCCGGCCTTCTTCGCCCGGCGGATCTCGGTTGCTGTCGTGCACATCGTCAATTGGCCCGGATGTTTCTCAACCTCGCGGTAGGTCGCGTCGATCAGGTCCATTGCCCGACGCATCGCACCGCCCGTCTTCAGAGTATTGCCCGAAACGTAGATCGAGAAAAACTCGCCCGTGATGCCGCTCGATCTGAATCGGCTGAGGTCGGTATGAAACGGGTCGCCGTCCCGATGAAACTTGCCGATGGAATTCGTCGCAAGATCAAAATCCTCATCGACCATCGGCGAAGGTATGTCGTTGTGGCCGTCAACAATGATGGCTTTACGGTGGATTTGCAGGGCCTTTGCCCAAATGGCCGGGTCGGCGTCCTTCGGCATTGTCTGGGCAAAAAACGCCGTCGGTAGTAATAACATTAGGACTGAAACGAGCGATGCTGATCTTTTCATTGTTGTTAAGTTTCGTCGGAAAAATTGGAAATAGTTAACCGGCGGTCTGAGCGAAAACCGAGCCCGAAGAAGGACACTGAAATTCACTCTAAACCAGTGAATAAAGATTATCTTTTTTTCCCAAAAATCTAAAATACAAAAAGAACGGGCCCTGATGGGCCCGTTAAAAGCGTGGAACAATTTGAATCAATATCAGCCTTAAGGTTCCGGCTGCTGTTGGTCGTCGTGTATTTGCTGGTAGATAGGGCGGTTTGCCTCACGCAGCTCTTGTTTCAGCCGGTTCCGCTCGCGCTCGGAAAGTCCGTCGCCAGAATTTCTGAACCTGGCCTCAAGCCGAGCTATCTGACGCTGTTCGTTTCTCAACCTCGCGAACTCATTTCTCGTCAGTTCGCCCGATTTGACACCCCTAATGATGTGCTGCTTCTGAATCTGCTGAATCGTATTGATGCCGCGCGGACGGTTTCGGTTCTGAGCGTAAGAATCCGACGAAAATCCCAAAAGTATCGAGCACCGGCAAAAGCTAACCCCAATAATTTTTTCATTTTGTGGCTCCTTGTTCCTATTTTGTCTGCCCGGGCACTAACTAAGACGAGGCGTTCTACTGGATGGCCGAAAAAATTCGACCGATCTGTCCTGATTGGAACGGAAATTGCTTTATCAAATTGAGGTTTGCCTTGAGCCGCTGAAACCTAAGTATAAGCAAACAGGCAACTTCTGCTAACCCCGTTCAAAACCAGCGCCATCTTTCTAACAAAGGTTGTCAATAGACAAATGACAATCCGTGTCACATCTTACTCAAGATATCCGAGTCCATTGAACCCATAAAGTCGAGGACGCTCCTGCTTTTTCGCGATCAATTAAAAAATGCCCCGGTCAAGAATACAGGAAACACCGACACCCGTTACGATGATGGGCGAGGATCAATACCGAAGTTTTATCGAGAATCTTCCGGTTCTCTTCTACTCGGTTCGTCCTGAACCGCCGTACTCGCCTATCTATTTAAGCCCCTCGTTCGAACGATTCGGCTATCCGATGAGAGATTGGCTGACAGACTCCGAGATCTGGGCCAAAGTCATTCACGCTGACGACCGGGAGAAGATATTTGAACAAACCACTGCATCGACCGCTGCGGGAGGCGACGTCGATTACGAATACAGGATCCTGGATGCACATGGAAAGATCCATTGGGTCCAGGACCGTGGGTGCCTGATTCGCGACGAAAAAGGCCGTGCCATCTGCCGTGAAGGCGTTATTTTGGAAATAACGGAACGCAAACATGCCGAAGACGCACTGCGGCTGAGCGAGGAAAGGTACCGAAGTCTTTTTGAGAACGCCAACGACCTCATTTATACCCACGATCTAAAGGGCAATTTTACGTCCTTTAACCGGGCGGGCGAAAGAATCACCGGATATTCGCGCGACGAGGCCCTGACAATGAATATTTCGCAGATCATCGCTCCCGCCTCGCTTGCAACCCACCGCGAAATGACCGAAAAAAATTTGGCCAGGGATGTAGCCTCGACCTATGAGGTGGAAGTTTCGGCAAAGGACGGACGCATTATCGCCCTGGAATTGAGCGCTCGACCGATGTTCACAAGGGGTGTCGCAAACGGGGTTCAGGGCGTGGCCCGCGATATTACCGAACGGCGCCGGTCGGATAGTGCGCTAAAGGCAAGCGAGCAGCGTTTCCGCCAATTAGGCGACGGTATTTTTCATCATGTCTGGACAGCGAAACCGGACGGCAAACTTGACTATCTGAACAGGCGGGCCATGGATTATTTTGGCTTGACGCCCATTGAAATAGGAGCCTCCAAAACGCGGCAGGCCGTACACAACGACGACATTGAAGAATGCAAAAAACGCTGGCGTCGGTCCGTTGAGACCGGCGAATTCTATGAGATGGATTTTCGCCTCCGGCGGCACGACGGTGTCTTTCGCTGGCACAGCGCGCGGGCTACGTGCAGCCGGGATGCCGAGGGAAACATCGTCAACTGGTTCGGCACGAACACGGACATTGAAGACCAGAAACAAAGCGAAGAAAAGCTCAATTATTACGCCCGCCACGATCAACTGACCGGCCTTCCCAATCGTACCGAGTTCATGAACAATCTGCGTTCGGCCGTTGAGCGGGCCGAGACCTATTCAGCGGCCCGGTTTGCTGTCCTGTTTCTTGATCTCGACAGATTTAAGGTGATCAACGACAGTCTCGGCCACTTGGTGGGCGACAAGCTGCTGCAAGCGATCGCGGAACGGCTAAAAGGATCGGTGCGTCCGGGTGATGTGGTTGCCAGGCTCGGCGGCGACGAATTTACGATTCTATTGAATCGGACAGGCTCGATCTCGGATGTAGTTCAGATCGCCGAACGCGTACAGCGAAGCCTGGCAAGGCCATTTCAGTTGGACACCTACGAAGTTTTTACGTCGGCAAGTATCGGCATTATCGTTTCCGACGAGATCATGCGGCAGCCGGAGGATTTTCTTCGTGATGCGGACGCCGCGATGTATCGGGCGAAAGAGGCCGGCAAGGCCCGTTATGAAATATTCGACCGTGAGATGCATGCCCACAACCTCAGCCTTCTGGAACTTGAAATGGACCTTCACAAAGCTGTCGAGCGCGCCGAGTTCGAACTGCTTTATCAGCCGATAATCGATCTATCAAGCGGCAGTATCTGCGAATTCGAGGCCCTTATCCGCTGGCGCCATCCGAAACACGGGCTGGTTGGCCCGGATGATTTTGTCGGAGCGGCTGAAGAAAGCGGCCTCATTATCCCGATCGGCAACTGGATAATTGAAGAGGCTTGCCGACAGATCAAAAAGTGGCAGGCCAATTCGACGTCAAAGCTGGCGGTCAGCGTTAACCTTTCCGCCAAACAGCTGTTGCATCCGTCGCTGACTGAGCAAATCAGAGCCGTCATTCAGGAAACCGGTTTGACCAAAAACCAGCTTAAGCTTGAAGTGACCGAAAGCACGGTGATGGAACACAGTGATCGCTCGATGAGCGTGCTCTCGGATCTTGCAAAACTCGGCGTGTCCCTTTCGACCGATGATTTCGGCACGGGCTATTCAAGTCTAAGCTACCTGCAAAGGTTCCCTTTTGACCGCCTAAAGATCGACCGCTCATTTATCGATCAGATGGGCAGTGATGGAAAGAGCGCGGCTATCGTGAAGACCATATTTATGCTTGGCGAAAACCTTGGGATCGAGGTTGTTGCGGAAGGCATCGAAACGGCCCAGCAACTAGATACGCTGCGGGCACTTGGCTGCCGGCTTGGCCAGGGCTTTTTATTTGCGCGTCCGGTCAACGCCGAGATAGCCGAGAAGATTTTGCACGAAGGCCTGGATGAATTTGACGGTTTCAAGGAGGCAAGCCTGCCTTCCTCGACCCCGGTGCTTGAACTGACCGAGATCCAATAAGAAAAAAGGGGCGACAGGCAAATAACCCCATCACCCCATTCAGATCTAAGCTATTTATTCGCAGTCTGGTTCGCAGACCTCGGTTTCGCGTTCTTGACGTACTTGTCGAACCATTCGACCATTTCGTACAGCGTATGCTCGACTGATTCCCTCGCGGAATAGCCGTGCGATTCCAGCGGAAGCATTACAAGGCGAGCGGTGCCGCCGGTCCCGCTCAAGGCAGCAAACAATCGTTCCGACTGGATCGGATAGGTACCCGAATTGTTATCTGCTTCACCGTGGATGAGCAGTATCGGCTCTTTTATCTTGTCTGCAACAAAGAAAGGCGAAACCTTTTCATAAAGCTCGGGAGCCTCCCAGAAAGTTCGCCGCTCACCCTGGAAGCCAAACGGGGTCAGAGTGCGGTTGTACGCTCCGCTGCGTGCGATCCCGGCCCGGAAAATGTCCGAATGGGCAAGTACATTCGCGGTCATAAATGCACCATAGCTGTGCCCGCCGACGCCAACGCGGTCGCGATCGACAACGCCCATTTCCACGCCCTTGTCGATCGCGGCCTGTGCCGAATCGACGATCTGTTTTACAAATGTGTCGTTGACCGTCAATGGATCGCCGACCACCGGCATTGTCGCGTCGTCAAGCACCGCATATCCCTGCAGTACAAAGAAAAGGTGCGAAATGCCGCCGATCTGCGTAAAACGGTCGGTCGAGCCGGAAACCTGTCCCGCCGTCGCGGCATTTGAAAATTCCAGGGGATAGGCCCAGACAAGCGTAGGCAGCGGCGTGCCCGGTTTATAACCCGGCGGCGTGTAGAGTGTAAACGAAAGATCGACGCCATCGGCACGTTTGTATTTGACGAGCTGCTTCTGGATGCCGCGGAGCTCCGGCGACGGGTCCTTGAAATCGGTTATTTGCCGGTAGGCGAGTGCGGTGCACGTTTGTCCCGGAGGGCAAACCTGTCGAATAAACAAGTTTGGAGGATCGACCACCGACTCTTTTCGCGTGAGAAAACTCATGCCATTGTCGTCGATCATGCCAAGAAACGCCTCGTATTCTTCGACACCTGACCGCCAGATCTCCTCGGTTTGCAGAGTTTTCAAATTCATCTTTCGGAAAAACGGCCGGTCGCCATCGGGCGATGCGCCCGCTCCTGAAAGAAATATGTGATCACCGTCTTGCCGGATAAGGTTTGTTCCGTTTGGCGCGGTCTTCATCACCGGGTTTCCAATATCGTTGTAGCGGTCGCGCACGTTCAGATCGGATATCATCTTGCCGGCGGCGGGCCTGCGATGATCGGTCATAAATATGCGGCGTCGCTGCTTTTCCCGGTCATAGTCGAAATAAAGCATCAGGCCGTCCTTCTCGCCGAACATGCGGCCGACAAAACGATGCTCGGTTTTCAGAACCTCGGCTGGCTGGCCGGAAAAAGGAGCGGCCCAGGAAATGACCTTGTCCCGTGCGTCGACCTTCTTTCTCGGATCGCCGCCGTCGAGGGCTTCGGCCCACATCAGCGTCGCTGGTTCTGAAGGGATCCAACCGTAGCTGCGCGGCCCAACCGGGACACCCTGGACCGGGATGTCATCCTGAAGCGGTACATTCGCTATCGTCTTAACAAATTTTCCGCTCGCGTCCCATATCTCGACTTTTTTCGGAAACCTGCTGTACGGAAACTGATAGGAGAACGGCCGCTCGATTCGGGACGCAAGAATAAACTTACCGTCCGGCGAAAGCTCGGCTTCGTCAAATATGGCGGGCGATCCGATCTCTCGGACGCCGCCGTTCACATCGATAACCGCAAGCTGTGAGGTGCAATAATATTCGAAAAGATTCTCGTCATTCGGGCTTTTCAAAAGGTCCTGGACAGTCGGAATGGCTCCGCTGCGGCCCGACGTTTCCTGAATATTCGGCTCGGTCGGCGTGAGGTTTTGATATGCCGGTGCCGCACCGCGTTTCGACGGGACAAGATTGGCCAAAAGCGTCCGCGGCCCGGTCCACGAAAAGCCGCCAAATGCCGTATTTACCCATATATTCTTTACTTTCGACGCCTTCGCGGTCACCGCGTCAATTATCCAGAGTTCAACACCCGACGGCGTCACATTTCCGACGGCGATGTATTTTCCGTCGGGTGACCAGCGGCCCGAGATTATCTGTGCCCCGGCCGGTAAAATGACAGTGGTTTCCCGACCGTCGGAAATGTTCTTTAGTTTGATGCTCACGGCGTACGTCTGGCGATGCTGGCCGTTCGTGTTCGGATTGATACGAAGGCCCGCAAGCCGCAGCATCGGCTGCGCAAGTTCGGAGATCGGCGGATAACGAAGTGGTTCAAGCAACGCGATCCGGTCGTGGGTCGGTGAGATCGACGTGCTCGGGATCGACGGAGCGTTCAGAACATCCATGATCGGCTTCGGCGGGGATTTATACCCTCCTTGTCCGAATGCCGTTAAGGAAAAAATGCCGAAACAAAACAAAAGTATTGATACAACCGAGGCTTGTTTTTTCATATGTCCTCTTAGGTGCAGCCTGGATCGCAGAACGACCAGCTAGCGACCTTTATTTCTTAATTTCCATCAGACCGGCGATCACCTTTCCGGCAATCGCTGGAATCACATCGCGATCATTTGCGTGGTTTTCCGTGTAAATTACCAGGACGAATTTGAGCCCATCCGGGGTCTCGATATAAGCCGCATCGTGACGTGCCCGGCTCGTCCATCCTGCTTTCGACCATAATTTTGCTCCAGTCATTTTTGCGTCGATGAGCGCCTTCCCAGTGAAGCCCACGGCCTGACTGTCCTGATCGCTCGACGGTTTGAACGGGTCGCGTTTTAGCAGGTCCATCATGATCTGCGTCCGTTCGGGCGTGTTCATTCGTCCGAGAATGATCTCGGAAAGCAGCCGCGCCGTCGCGTTCGTCGTGATCATGTTACGGTTCTGGCCTTTATAATTACGCGATTGCTGCTCGATCCCGTAGGCGTCTTCGCAAAACGTTTTTTGGTTAACATTGATGTTCGTGTAACCCATCGCCGAAAAGAACCGGTTCACGCGGTTTCGCTGGTATTGCCACTGTTGAAATTGTTTCTGCGGCAGTTCGGCCCCGCTGGAAGTATCTGTCAGAACATCGAGGATGTACTGTGTCGCTTCGTTCGATGAATCCACGATCATGTCGCGCAGGCCGCGTGTTAACTCCGGTGTAAGTGTTACGTTGCCGTCCTCGAGTTGGCGCTCGAGAGCGGCCAAATAGAACATTTTGACAACGCTGGCCGGATAGATCGGCTTCTCGCCCTGAAAGTTTGCCC
Source organism: Pyrinomonadaceae bacterium (assembly GCA_041745075.1). Lineage (GTDB taxonomy): Bacteria > Acidobacteriota > Blastocatellia > Pyrinomonadales > Pyrinomonadaceae > OLB17. The sequence continues at coordinate 17,700 of JBGTJP010000039.1, forward strand.
ACGCAAGGTTTTTCGGATCACGGACATCGATCAGAGTCGCAGCGATCTCGTCGGATTTGAAATTCTTGCCTCCGGCCGGATCGAGGACGGTATTGACCGCCGAGTTTAACAGTTTGTCCAACTCCGCCGACGATGCCAGCTTTGGCGCCTGATAGCCCTTTGGCACCCCGATCTCGATCTTTGACCTTTCTTTCTGGGCCAGCGCGGACACTGCCGCAAGGGAAAGAATGGTAAGACAAACAATGAATCTATGCACTTGCTTCATTCAATTCGCTCTGGAAATCTTTACGGAAAGTAGTTTTAAGAGTATAAACGAAAAACAGTTTCTGAAAAAGCACTTCTCCGAAAATAAGCATGACAGATGAAAAGCTGGTTCGCGGCATCGGCCGCTGGGACCTGACTGCGATAGCAATAAATACGATAATCGGTGCCGGAATATTTGGCCTTCCGGCAAAGGTGCATGCTCTGATCGGTTCCTACAGCCTTATCGCTTTTATTCTCTGTGCTGTCATCATCGGGTTCATCGTCCTCTGTTACGCCGAAGTTTCCAGCCGTTTTACGGCGACGGGCGGCCCGTATCTTTACGCTCGCGAGGCGTTTGGGGCGGTCGTCGGTTTTGAGGTCGGCTGGCTTTATTGGATCGTCCGCCTGACGACGTTTGCCGCAAACTGCAATCTTTTTGTTACCTATCTTGGATTTTTCGATCAGCGGCTAAGTTCGGGCGGCGGCCGGATCGCGATCATTAGCGGGATCGTATTGCTGCTTTCCGGAGTGAATCTGGTCGGTGTACGACAGTCTGCACTGATGACGAATCTGTTCACGGCCGGGAAACTGATCCCGCTTTTTATTTTTGTTTTGGTAGGGATCTTTTTTGTCCAGCCCGGTAACTTTGTATTCGATTCTGTGCCGGAGTACGGCGGTTTTTCAAGCGCCGTACTGCTGCTTATATACGCGTTTGTCGGCTTTGAAGTGGCTGTCGTGCTGGGAGGCGAAACCAAAGATCCGCAGCGGAGCATGCCATTTGCGTTGTTGACCGCGGTTTTGATCGTCGCGATTCTGTATATTGTGGTGCAGATCGTCAGTATCGGCACGCTGCCCGGCCTGGCTGCATCAGAACGCCCGCTGGCCGACGCGGCAGCAAATTTTTTAGGTCTCTATGGGGCCGCTTTTATCACGCTCGGGGCGTTGATATCGATCCTCGGGAACCTGAACGTTGGGCTGCTAGGCGGAACGCGGCTGTTATTTGCGATGTCGGAGCAAAAAGATCTGCCGAATATTTTTGCCGCAACGCACGAGCGATTCAAAACGCCTTATTTCTCTATACTGCTTACCGCGGTCATCATTTTCGTCCTGACCGTTTATTCGACCTTCATTACCGCACTTGCCATCGCAACTATCACGAGGCTCCTGGTTTACGCTACGACGTGTCTCGCTCTTCCTGTATTTAGACGGCGTGACGGCGTTCCGGAAGCAAAATTTAGAGCACCCGCTGGCATTCTAGCCGCACTGCTATCTTTGGCCCTCATCGCGTGGCTGCTGACGCGCGTTGACTTTACGAAGGAAGGCCTCCCGATCATCATTGCGGCGGCAGTCGGCCTCGTACTTTATTTTGCTAACCGTTTGATTAATGCAGAAGCCCGCGCGTGAGCAAGGGCGTAATCGTGACGTTGTTACGCCCTTGCACCGGCTTCTGCACCTAGAACGTGCCTAGAACACGCCATCGCCAAGAAAATTTTCACGCAGGTACGCGATCGTATCATTTAGCGTTTCCTGCGGATCGCGGCGAGCAAATTCCAGTTCCTCTTTAGCTTTTGACGAATCAAAATACCAGAAAAACTCAGCCTGCTCGACTTCCTTCGGCGCTACGGGTGATGCCCTGCCCCAATTCTTGAAAACCGATTCGATCATCGTCGAACCCGCCACCGCCAGCTTTTTCGGTACCTTTAAAATCGGGGCCGATACACCGGACAGCCTTTCCAACCTTCCAAAAAATTCGGCGAACGTCATATTCGCCGCTCCAAGGAGGTATTTCTCCTGATGCTTTCCTTTTTCCGCGGCAGAAATAAATGCGGCTGCGGCATCGCGAACATCTACAAAATTCAGCCCGCCGCTCGGACAATATGGTATTTTTCGTGCGAGGAAATCCAGCACAGGCTTGGTCGAACTCATCCGCTCATCGTCAGGGCCAAGCAAAAGCGACGGATTCAAAATAACAAGCCGCTGGCCTTCGCCGCTAAAATTCTCTAAAGCCGCGCGTTCCTGATAATATTTCGATGCATAATACGCCCAACGCGAGATGACATCGACCGGCTGCGGAAACGTTTCGTCGAATACTTGCTCATCTTCGCTCGCGGCGATCGTCCCGCTTGACGAGGCCAGTATCATCGTTTCCACGCCGGCTTCCGTCGCGGCTTCGCACAATAATCGCGTGCCTTCAAGATGTATCTTGTTCATCGCGGCCGCGTCATCATTGTCGCGGGACACCTTGCCGGCAAGATGAAAAATGGTCGAAACATCCTTTACAGCCTTCGCCACATCATCACGGTTCGTCACCGAGCCTTCCAGCGCTTTCACGCCCGCGTCCTTCATCCACTCCGGCACGCTCGAAGCCATTACACGCAAATGCTTTTCACCGGCATCGAGAAACTGCCGAACGATATGCGTGCCCAGAAATCCGGTGCCGCCAGTGATAAGAATCTTCTTTTCGGTTTTCCTGAGTGTCTTTTTCTTAGCCATTATGTTTCTTGCCTCGGCATTAACAGAGAAATTTGAGCGAATCCCTTAATTCCGTTTTCTTCACCCTGTGTCCTCTGTGGCTAATTCTTCCAAGTCCGCCGGATCGGATGAGCCTCGGTATTAAACACTACCTTCTTAAAACTTAGCGTCTTTTCCGGTGCAAACAACAGATAAAAATATTTGAACGTCTCGGCAAAAAGGAAGCTCTGCATCGCGTCGGATTTCTCTTTGGTAACGACACTTTTCAGGTGGGCGTAGCCTTCGTCAGTTCGGCAATATTTCACGAAGCCCAGCCACATCTGCTTGCCCATTGCCAGATATTTCGGGTCCTTTGTGTACTGATAAAGGTAGTAGGTCGATTCGACGATCTCTGGCCGAAGGGGATAACCGGCGTGCTCGACCTTCATTGTTTGATAATTGAAGACTTCGGGTTCGATGCCGTGGACCTGCCACATTTTGAACATCGAATCCTGAAGGCGTTTCGCACGCGGAAGATCGCCCGACAAAGCGAGCACGGCCGGAAAGAAAGCGTCAAGCGCACCGGTGGTGGTTTCAGTCCGCTTGCCGGTATGCATATCTGCGTGTCCATACCAGAGATTTTGGTATTCAAGTTTCTTACCAGTTTGAACCAACCCGGAAGCATCCACTTCGTCCGCCAGATATTTATTGATTGCCGCAATGCTTTCATCCCACATCTGCTTGCACTCTTTGTCGCCGAAAAGCACCCAGCATTTTAGAAGATATTCGTAGTACGAATCGATCTCGGCGCTGATGTGGCTGTCCGGGTACGTCCACTCCCCTGTTTCGACATTGATGTTCGTGCCCACAAGGCCGATTGGCGAACGGCGTTTGTAAGTTTCAACCAAGGCACGCTTTGCTTTGTCGTAATAGACCGGCTTATTCGTCAATTTGCTCAGCGTGCCGAATTCGATCAGCAGCGTTCCCGTTTCGGCCGGATTAGTGATCTCACCGCGTGTCTTCCCCGTTTTTAGATTTACGTATTTATACGGCAGGCCTGTGGGTAAATCGAATACAGGCAGAAGCCGTGTGCCGAGGTCGTCGGCCATTGCGAGCAGTTTTTGGTCGCCGGTTATTTGATAATTCGAAAGAAGCCCGCCAAGCAGACGGATCGTGATCTCGAAGTTCTGCACCGAGATATCTTTGTCGAATTGCAGATTGTCTGTAATGAACTTTCTGGTCTTGTCCGCTTCTTCCTTCATGCCCATCAAATACATCGTGTCCAATGCATCGACGGGCGTCATCAACAGCGGCTGTGGATACCAGTTGTGGAACGACTTGCTCAGAGGTTTCAGATCGTCGTTGCCCCAGGCATATTTCTTATAGCCGTTCCAGGCGTGGAGAAATTCTGACTTAACTTCGGACGCAACCTTTGCCCTATCGAGTTTCTGGGCCGGAGCAAAATTAGAAAAGAGTATCGTCAGCAAAAACGCAACAGAAAATAAAACCAACGCTCTGTTGGCCTCGGTGCCTCCGTGTCTCTGTGGTAAAAAAATCCTATTCATCGATCACCGGCTCCTGTTTTCGGGTTTTTCTGCGTTCAGCCTTCCATTGCTTTCGGACAGCCGCAACATTGAATTTTCGCCGCGTTCCGTCGCGCATATTTTCGACCTCGTGTTGGACGCGCGCGGCGATCAGGCGATAGGCCTCGGTATTCGGCACTCCTTTGGCCAGGTCACGCAGTTCTTCGTATTCGAGAAAGCGGCCAACTTTTGCACCGACCTTTGCACCCAGACTTCCGGTTTTGGGTATGATCGTTCCTTTCGGAAAGGCCTCATACGTTCCCCAAATGTAAATCGGCAAGATGCCTATTTTTTGGTTGAGGGCAAGATAACCGATGATCGGTTTGAACTCGGCGATCTGTCCCGATTCCTGGCGGCCGCCCTCGGGGAAAATAAGCGCGTTGTAGCCTTCGTTCAATATTTGAGTCACATGACGCAGCGATTGCCGAAGCCCGCCGGTGCGTTCGATCGGGACAAGGGTCGTAAAATTATTCATATACGCACGCTTATATTTTGTGTCGAACCAGTAATCCGCTGCGGCCACGGCAACGGTCTGCTCGGCCGTTTCTTTGCCCAGGGCTTTCTTTACCAAGCCGGTGTCGATATGCGATGTGTGGTTAGGTGCAATGATGAAATTTACATGTTTCGGCACGTTCATCTCACCTTCGATCTTTGTATCGAGGACTCCCTCGTACAAAGCGTCGGTCGCGAAATCGACGACCGAATTGCCGAGCCGGCGGACGATTGAAGGGACGAAAATCTCTTCTTCATCTTTCTTGTCCTCGACCTTTGGTTCATCGGCTAATTTCTTTGATTTATCAACGCGCTGAACGGCGGTCAACAATTCGCGGACCGACTGGACCTCATTTAGCGTGTCCGGCGAAAGCACTCGCCCGCCCGCGTCCTCGACCGCCGCCTGAAGCTCAACAAACATCAACGAATCAAAGCCGAGGTCATCCAGTTTGTCCTCGACCGCAACATCGGACAGAGGCCGATTGGATACACTCGCCACAACTTTTCTGATCCAGAGAATATTGTCGTCGCCTTTCGACTCGACAACTTTTGTTGTTTTGGATCTTGCCCGCTCTTCGAGTGTTTGGAGCATTTCGACCACTTCGGGGCGTTTTACTTTTCGGGTAGCGGTTCGCGGAAGCTCGAATGGCGTGATGTGCAAAACCTTTACGCGTTTGAAGAATGCCAGCCCGGCCGCGATCTCGCGAAAATGCTCCTCGATCTTTTTGTTTACCTCGGCACGGGCCAGAGCAATGTCGTGCTCATAGTCGGGCACAACCAACGCCGCGATCTTCTCGCCGCCGTCGTCATCCGGCAGACCAACGACGCTCATCTCCTTGACATAAGGCGATTTGCCGTAAAGGTCCTCTATTTCATCGGGATAAATATTCTTGCCGTTCGAGTCGATTATTACGTCTTTCGACCGGCCGACGATAAAGAGATTTCCGTCGTCGTCGAGTTTGCCAAGATCGCCGGTTCGCAGCCATCTATCCTGCAAGACCGCGTCGGTGGCTTCTTCATTGTTGTAGTAGCCAACCATCACGTTTTGGCCGCGCGCCAGTACCTCGCCAACACCGTTTTCATCCGGCGAATCGATCCTTACCTCGACACCCGGAAGCGGTTTGCCGACGCTGCCCCGCAATAGTTTATTTCCCGGCCGGGCAACAGTGAGAACGGGTGAGCTCTCGGTCAAACCGTAGCCCTCAAGAACGGTAAACCCAAGCCCGTGCAGGTCTTTCTGAACCTTTTCGCTTAACGCGGAACCGCCGGAAATGAGATAACGCATCTTGCCGCCCATGCCCTGATGTATAGGCAAAAACACGATCGGGCCGAGATTGAACGGCGTGTTGTCGCGTATCCAGGCATTAAATTCGATGACATTGTCTGCGAGATCGGCGATCCAGTCACCGCGTTCGCGAAGGCGTGTCTTGATCCGACGATGCAGCATCTCCCACAACGCCGGAACACCGACCATTCCGGTGACGTGCCCGTTTTCGATGGTCCGCGAAAGGTCTTCAGCGGTCAGCTCGTTCAGGTATGTGATCTGCGTTCCGTTCGCAAACGGCGTCAGGAAACCGGCTGAAAATTCGAACGTGTGATGCATCGGGAGAACCGACAAAACGCCGTCGGTAATGTCCATATCGAGCACGGATGACAGCATCGAGATCATGTTCGTGAAGTTCTTGTGCGAGAGCATGACCGCTTTGGGTTTGCCGGTCGTGCCGGATGTAAAGATAAGCGACGCGACCGCCGTCGAATGAACTTTCGGCGGCAAAAGAGCGTTTCGCTTTGCCTCTTCGGTTTCGGATTGAATTTCGAAAACCTCATCGAATGTCCAAATCGTCGGAACGCAAGCGTCCCGCTTGCTGCCGCCCGCCTTAGCGCGGCCCCTCTTGTCTGAAACACCGCTTGCGACGAAGGCAGCGTCCAGAGCCTGCCTCAAATCCGGATTCTCCGCCGCCAGCTTCGGCGAGATCACGATCGCCGAAGCCTCTCCCGCCTTTGCAAACGCAATAACCTCATCAATCGTGGACGCGGGATCGATAGGTATTGCGGTCGCACCGGCCTTCAATATGCCGAAATAGGTCATACCCCATTCCGGCATATTGTTTGAAAATAAGATGACGCGGTCGCCGTGCTTGATGCCGTTTTTGGCAAGGAAGCCCGCTGCTCGCATCGTCAGTTCGCCGACGTCCTCAAAGGTATATTGTTCCTTTCGTCCGTTTCGCTCGATGCGCATTGAAACACGGGTCGGGAAACGTTTGACCGATGTGTCAAAAAGATCGAGCAGGTCCTTATAAGTGTAAGACCGGCGTTCCTGGATCTTCAGGTCTTCCTCAAGCTGCGGCAGCACCCATTTGCGCATTCCCGGAAAATGCACGTTGAGCCAATAGTCGTACCAGTCCAGCCTTTCGGGATACCACGGAAGCAAGTGCTTCTCTTTCTCCTTTACTACCGATATCAAAGCACGCATATTGTCCGACCGATAAAGGTATTCGTTATCGATCATGAACGGTTTGAACATCGCAAACGCGTCCATCGTTTCCTGTGTCGTTCGTTTGAAATCTTCGGTCGATTTTTTCAGGTCGGAAATGATATTGCCGATCCGTCCCCCGCCCCATCGAGGCGTCGCCCGGTCCATCAGGTTGTCGGCCCTTTTCGCAAGTTTATTAAGCATCGGTGCCGACGCGAGTTCGTACGTCCGCTGTTTTACAGGAACGGCTTCGACCATGCCGGCTAGTTTGTTGACGATAGCATTGCCGGTTTCCTTATCGGCAAAATGCTGGCGCTTGTACAGCCCGACAAGGCCCACGATGCGCTTCATATCATTCGGGTTCGAATCGCCCGATGATGCCTGAAAAACCAGCGGCGGTTTTGGATCGACCAGCGCGTTCATCGCGGCGGCGAGAATCGCACCCGCGACCATATCGACCGGAATAATGTCGAGGATCAGCTTTTCATTCACAGGCAGTATCGGCTGGCCGCGCAAGGCGATCAGTATTAGCGGAGCGGTCGTGGTGAACCCTTCGTTCCAGCCGGGAAAAGGATAACTTTGCGAGGACTCGACGATCGATGGCCGAACCAGCGTTTTGACAATATCGTCCTGCGACGCGATTATCTGCTCGGCGAGCGATTTCGAATAGGTATAGATATTCGTCCAGCCCCAATATTCCGCACGCTCGGCCCCAAGCTCGGTGGTGCGTTCACGGATCCACATCTTGCGTTCTCGGAAAATGGCCGACTTGAGATCGCTCTCGTCGTCAGGATCGCGGCCTTCTTCAATAAAACGGCAGCGCGCCAATTCCCGGAATTTCGCAGCCTGCACAGCATCGTCAGCTTCCTGCCTCGCCTGCTCCGAAAGACGCGCACAATCCTCGACCTCGCGGTTTACATCGAACGTCGTGCCTATTAATTCATTTTTTCTTGGAAAATAACCGACAACCGGCTCATTCTCCCAAATCGCACCCGAACGCTTCCCGGCCACAAAACACGTCGAAACATGTACCAGCCGCGGCTTCTTCATCATCCGGGCCATCTTGATGATATTGTTCGACCCGACGACATTTGTCCTCAATGCCGATTCGAGCGGCGGGTTAAAAGTGACGTTCCCGGCACCATTGATAATGATGTCCGTGTCACGCATTATCTTCTTGGCTTCCTTTTCATCAAGCCCAAGAAACTCATTCCCGACATCGCCATTTACCGGCACGACCTTGCTCTTTATGAATTCCTCAAATCCGTCGCCGTATTTCTCACGCAGAGGATCAAACGTCGGCGAGGTAACAATGCTCGTCCAAAACCGCGTCCGCGATTCATTCTCATCCCGCGCCCGAACAGTTGCATAAACCTTCCCAATATCCGGAAAATTATGAAGCAGCATCGACAACGTGACCTTCCCCACAAAGCCGGTCCCGCCAATGAAGAATATCTTTTTGCCCTTAAA
>JBGTJP010000040.1:0-35453 GCA_041745075.1 Pyrinomonadaceae bacterium
GGGCACAGTATTTGGTCCAGTATTATTCGGAGTCCGAATTTCCGGTGAACAAGTTCGTAAAGCTCGACGTTGGCCTGACATCGCCTGGTAATTCTAGGGTTCGGGCACGGCAGGGTTACTACGCAAAGGGGCAATAGTTCAACGCCTTATGAAGAAAGTGAAAAAGCCGCCGGCGAATAAATGCCGGCGGCTTTTTCAATTCGCGGACGTAGATAATTGCCATAACTATTCCGCGAATTATCCTGTGGGCCGATCAACTGGGCGAACCGGCTTTCCCATTGTCCACCCGTCGCGCTTCGGCGTCGCCTTGGGTGTTGGGCTCGGTGACGGCTCGGGTGCGATCGCTCCCATTAACGGTTCGGGGGTAGGCGTCGCAAACGGGACCGGCAATCTCCTGACAAAATCACTGTGCCTGCTGAGGAATGAAACCGCCATCAGGCCGCCAACCAAGGCAATAAGCATAGAAAAAACGGCGGTGGCACAAACCGACAATCGTTGTTTCACCTTGGCCCAGCCAACCGGACAATCGGCGGTCAGTACCGTTCCGTCGCTACGCTGAAAGTATCGCACACAGAGGCGCCCTTCGCTAACCGCAAGGAGGTTTTCCGCGTCATATTTCGTCATTCCCGACAGATTGTAAACATTCAGTTTGCAGTCCCCGCAAAACCGCTTTCGCTCATTCCCGAACATCTCGTCCCAATTGGCCGAACACGGGCTTGCGATCTTAATATTGCTGAGCGGGCTTTCGAATTTCGACATAAAAAACTCCGTAGAATAGCTTCGGCGATTTGCCGGTGTCTATTGAACGGAGTGCTGCATCGAATTTTGCAGAGTTTTTTTGAGAGTCGTCCGGCAAACTTCAGTTTGCCGCACTTAACACTCGCGCGCCATCTTGGCCACGCGCTTCAACAACCTAAAGTTTGTTGGACGCTGGTTCACGGGTTCTTCTGTACTTATGGGTTATCGGCCTTCTTCTTCCGACGCCGATCGCATTTTTTGAGATGATCAGTGTCGGCGGAAGCTGGCGGCGTTTGAATTCGTTCGCGGGGTGTTCGACCTTATTGAGCAGGCTGTACACCAGATCGGCATCATTTCCGGCGGCTACTATCTCTTTTGGCGAGAGCTTTTGCTCGAAATAGAGTTTTAGCACCGGGTCCATCATCTCATAGGGCGGCAGGCTGTCCTGGTCGAACTGGTTTGGGGCGAGTTCCGCGGAGGGCTTCTTGTCGATTATCTTGTTCGGGATGACTTCGCGGCCCGCGCGTTCGTTTATGTCGCGGGCAATCGCCCAAACCTCGGTCTTGAGAACATCACCCAAAACCGCCAATCCGCCGTTCGTGTCGCCGTATAGCGTACAGTAGCCAACGGCCAGCTCGGATTTATTCCCGGTAGAAAGCAGCAGCCGGCCTTCCGAATTTGAGATCGCCATAAGGATGACGCCGCGCAGACGGCTTTGCATATTCTCGGCCGCCAGCGATTCGCCGCCTTTTGCCGGTCTGTGCAGGCCCATTTGTTTTAGTAAGACCTCGAACGTATCCGAAATAGGTTCGATCCGGCCCTCGCAGCCGAGGTTCCGGACAAGCTCCTGTGAATCGGTTATGCTTCCTTCAGACGAAAACGGCGACGGCATCATTACGCAAAGAAGATTCTCGGGGCCGACGGCCTCAGCCGCCAGTGCGGCGACCAGAGAAGAATCTATCCCGCCCGATAAACCAAGCACGCATTTCTGAAACCCGTTCTTCGCGGCGTAATCTCGAATGCCGAGGACGAGAGCGTCGTGGATCGATTCGGTCTCGTTCCCTGTGATGCCGCGGGCGTCGGGTTTGCGGACATCAAGCACGACGGTCTCGACAAACTCCTCGAAGGCGGCAGCCTGCAGGATGATGTCTCCTTCTTCGTCCGCAACCAGGCTTGCCCCGTCAAAAATTATCCCGTCGTTGCCGCCCACTAGATTGACGAAAACGATCGGAACTTTGTTCGTCTTTGCACGGTGGGCCACCATATCGCACCGGAGGCCGATCTTGCCCTTGTTATAGGGCGATGCGTTGATCGACACGACAAGCTCGGCTCCCATCGCGATCACTTCATCGGCCGGATCGCTTTCATACAGCCTGTCCTTCCAAAAGGTCTTGTCGTTCCAAAAATCTTCGCAAACGACAACCCCGACCTTTTTGCCGCCGATCTCAAAAAGCCGTCGCGGTGAACGGTTCGGCTCAAACCACCGCGGGTCGTCGAAAACGTCGTATTCGGGCAGCAATGTCTTATCGACCACACCGAGCAGTTTGCCGTCGGAGATGACGGCGGCAGAGTTATACATCCGGCGTCCGTCCGTATCCGTATTGGGTCGGACCGTGCCGACTACCGAGGCAATTCCAACCGATGCCGAGATTATCCTGTCGAGAGGTTCCAGCGCGTGTTCGATGATGTCCGGATCCTCGAACCAGTCCTGCGATGTATAGCCGTGTGTAACGACCTCCGGAAAGACAACAAGATCAGAACCGTCCGCCTTCGCCTGCTTGATGGCGGCAATGATCTTTGAGACATTCCCCTCGATATCGCCGTTTGTCGTATTGATCTGCGCGATCGTAACCTTCATAGTTAAATTATATCCGTAACGGTGCTATTTTTTCGTAGTACGGTTTAAGAAACTTTGCGGAATAATTCTATCGAATTTGGGAATTAGATATTGTAAGCCCGATTTGTGCCCAGAATCCTATGAAAAGAATACTCATCGCTGTTATGTTTACCGTCGCGCTGTCAGCCGCTGGTGAGACCTACGGCCAAAACGGTTCACCTTCGTCTGAAACGATGAATTCAAAGGCAGTTCTGGCGGTTGGCCAGACGGCCCCGGATTTTTCTCTGATCTCCAGTGGAGGAGGAAGCATAAACCTCTCAAAGGTCGGCGATCCCACTATCCTCGTGTTTTACCGCGGTTATTGGTGCCCTTATTGCGCCCGGCAGCTTGCCGAACTTCGAGGCCTGCTCCAGCCGGGCGAAAAATTCCGCCTCTTTGCGATCAGTATTGACCCTCCCGAAAAAAGCCGTGAACTTGCGTCAAAAATAGCCCGTGACGGCAAAGGCGAGCTTCCGTTCCTACTGCTCTCGGACCCCGGATACAAAACTATCTCAGCCTACGGCCTGATCGACCCCGCCTATGAGGGCAAAGGTATCTACGGCATCCCGCACCCGGCGGTCTATGTTCTCGATAAGAAAAGAAAAGTGGTGTGGTCCAAAGTTGAGTCGGATTACAAGAACAGGCCCACAAATCAGGAGATTCGGGCTCAATTGGACAAGCTAAAGTGAACGAACAGTTTTGGAACGATCAGGTTTGTTCTTCCTCGTGGGCTTTCTTGACCATTGTAAGGCGGTTGCCGCGGTCGTTATATTTCACCTCGTCCATGATGTTGTAGATAAACAGAACGCCGCGGCCGGAGGTTTTGAAGAGGTTCTGGGGATCGAGCGGATCGGGGATCGAGTTTACGTCAAAACCGTCGCCTTCGTCCTCGACGGTAAATGATGCTTCCTTGTTCGAGAGTTCGGCGGTGATCCGGACGAGTTTCTGCGTATTGAACTTGTTGCCGTGCTTTACCGCATTGACGAAGGCCTCATCCAATGCGACAAAAAGATTAGATTTCTCCGGCTTGATCACGCCAAGTTTTGCCACCCGCTTCAACAGATAATCCAGGATCGCATGCATCGGCGAAATTGCACTCGGCAGTTCGAACTCTATCTTTTCATGCAGCCGACGGACAACCTCGGTTTTATCGACGTATCGACTCTTAAAATTCAGTACCGTTTCGATAAAATTCTTAAGCTCGTCCTCATCGAACTCTTCCCGCCGAAAGTTTGACGCACAAAACTTGAACGCCTTAACATGCTCGCCCTTCCCGCATTCGGGGAAGTCGGGTAAACATTCGCCGTTATGGCCGTTCGAATAAGCCTGAACATCGCTCCCGGAATGATCAACGTCGAGGTCCGTTATAACGAGGTCAAAATCGTTCAAATCTTCAACTTTTAGGGCTTCGCTGCGGCTGTCAACTATCTCGACCGAATGTCCGGCGGAATCAAAAACATCACGAAGCGAGGTCGCCAGGTCGTCGTAGTCGTCAATAATAAGGATCTTTCTCTGCATGCAGCGCGCTTCTTACCCAATTACATTACGAAGATTGATTTATACTTGTTGCAAGATAATACCTTAGTTGGATGCCTATTCTCTATTCGTGGCAACAGAAATTAAAAAGCCATTTCTCCGGACCGGCTTTGAAAAATACTCTTTCAAGGACCGGTTGATGATCCGCATGGCGGACCTGTCCTTCTATCTATTAATACGCATAATCGGCCGGACAATCCGGTTTGAGATTGAGGGATGGAAACATTTTGAGTCGATCGCTGCCGCCGGCCGCCTTCCCATCTACGCTTTCTGGCACGACCGCATCTTTGCCTCGACATGGTATTTCAGGAATCGAGGTATCGCCGTCATCACCTCGCAGAGTAAGGATGGCGAGTATATCGCCCGTTTTATCCAGAGACTGGGTTATGGAGCAATACGCGGCTCATCCACCCGCGGCGGCGTAGGAGCATTGGTCGAGATGATAAAAACGATGCGAAACGGGACCGCCGCCGCCTTCACGCTTGACGGGCCAAGAGGCCCCCGCTACGAGGCAAAGCCCGGTGCCGTCCTCCTCGCTAAAAAAACGGGAAATCCCATAATGCCCTTTGTCGTCGAGTGCGAGGAGTTTTGGACCATAGGCAGTTGGGACCGGCTTCAGATACCGCGGCCGTTCACGCGGGCGAAACTGACGATCGCACAGCCGATCTATGTAGCGCCCGATGCCGACGAAAATGAAATAAAGGCCAGGTTGAGCGAACTTCAGCTTTCGCTTGACGCACTGGTTTTGGACGGTGCGAAATGGCGTTCTAAAGGCTGAACTTCGGCCGTCTGCCCGCTCATTAGGTTCAATGAGAGAAGTACGAACGATATCCAGCTCGAATCAGCTAGCAGCAAATGCCCCAGCTGCATCAAAATGGGCCCAAGTGTAAGCAGTGTTAGTGCACCGAACACCAACTGTACGATAACGAGTATGGACAATATATTCGCCCAACGAACGACCCGCTCCGAATCGGCCATTTTTCGCTTTAGCCACCCGGTCCAGAAAACGAAAAAGATCGCGGCGGCAACTGCGATTATAGGATGAAACGGCCGCAAGCGAAGCAGGATGTGAGACGTCGGGGAAAAGTCCTGGGTGAGCCCCTCAATAATAGTGTCCGAAGGAAAGATCATAGTGCTTAATGCCGCGACGGAACCGCTAATGCCGACGATAAAAATCAAGGCCGCACCCGCCGCGATCCATTTCAATCTTTCCGCCTTCCCTGTCAAGGTTATCAGTCGCCCGGTGCTCGCCGCCCAGGCCGCTATCGTAAGCCAAGTCAATATAAGAAGCGTATTCAATAAATGTGCGGCCATCCAGAACGGCCGAGCCGGCGTGAGCGTTTCCGCGGTGTTTCCGGTCAGCACCAGCCCGGCGCCTAAGGCACCCTCAATCAGAACAAACACGAATGATGCAGCGGTGAACCATAGGATATAGGCGGACAGACGGTCGCGTGTCCTGTACCAGATGATTATCGCCCAAATGAGGAGCGCGGCAACGATCAGCCCGTCAAGAGCGCTGGTGATACGATGCGAGAATTCAATGACCGTTTTCAGTTCAGGCGCCGACGGAACGACCTCACCGTGGCACGTCAGCCAATGCTGACCGCAGCCATCGCCGGATTTCGAGGCGCGAAGGAATACGCCCCACAAAATTACGAGCACATTGTAGCCAAGCACGAACCAGGCGTATCTGGCGAAACGGGCGAAATTTCCTTCCCTTTCCATTAGCGCATAGAATAGCATTTTCATCTGGGCGAAAAAATGCGTGGAATATTAACACTGCTGCTGCTCTTTCTTGGCGTTTCTTATGCTCCGTGTGCGGCCCCGTACGTGGTCGTTCTCGGCGTTGGGCAGGATGCCGGCGTTCCGCAGATGGGGTGCGAGACGCCGTTTTGCCGCCGCGCCTGGGCAGACATGAAACTGCGTCAAACGGTTTCATCGATAGCGCTTATCGATCCCGATTCGAAAAGCCGCTGGATCTTTGACGCTACGCCCGACCTTCCCGAACAGTTCGAGTTCCTCAAAAACCTTACTGGCGAACGTTCGAACCTGATCTCGGGCATCTTCCTGACGCATGCCCACACCGGCCATTACACCGGTTTGATGTATCTCGGCCGCGAGTCGATGAACGCCAAAGATGTGCCCGTTTATGCGATGCCCCGCATGAAACAGATGCTGGAGGCGAACGCGCCGTGGTCGCAGCTTGTTGCATTGAAGAATATCGAGCTTCGGGGTCTGACCATTGGCCGTTCGGTCGATCTTCCCGGCCACTTGAGCGTCGAACCGTTTCTTGTTCCGCATCGCGATGAGTTCTCGGAAACCGTCGGCTACCGCATTCGGTCGCGAACAAAGACGCTTGTTTTTATTCCGGACATCGACAAATGGGAGAAGTGGCAAACAAAACTGGCCGATGTAATAAAAGCGTCAGACCATCTGTTGATCGACGGAACCTTTTACGCCGACGGCGAGATAGACCGCCCGATGGGCGAAGTGCCGCACCCGTTCGTGACCGAAACGATCGCTTTGCTCAAAGATTTATCCGCAAGCGAACGGTCAAAGGTTTCCTTCATCCATTTCAACCACAGCAACCCGCTCGTGCAGGGTGATCGAAAAAAGATCCGCGAGGTGATTCCCGCGGGCTTCGGGATCGCCCGGGTCGGAGCACGATATTCTCTTCAATGAAGCGGGAACGCATCGATAAACTGCTCGCGGACCGCGGACTTGTCGATTCGCGGACAAAGGCTCAGGCGATGATCATGGCCGGTTCGGTGCTGGTCGATGAAAAGCGCGTTGAGAAACCGTCGGAGCTTTTTACGCCGGAAGCAAATATACGTCTAAAAGGCGGAGGCCCCGAGACAAAGTACGTAAGCCGCGGCGGGCTAAAGCTCGAAGCCGCGCTGGATCATTTTCATATATGCCCAACCGCATATTTATGCATCGATATCGGCTCGTCAACCGGCGGTTTTACCGACTGCTTGCTTCAGCACGGGGCGGCCAGTGTAACGGCAATCGACTCCGGTACGAACCAGATGGTCTGGAGCCTGCGCACAGATCCGCGTGTGGATGTGCGTGAAAATACGAACGCCCGCAACTTGCGACCGGAGGATTTCGACGAAGAGTTCGATCTTGCCGTCATCGATGTTTCCTTTATTTCGGTGACGAAACTGCTCCCCGTACTGCTTCCGCTTTTGAAAAAGGACGGCCGAATAATTACATTGATAAAACCGCAGTTCGAGGTCGGAAAAGGTGAGGTCGGCAAGGGCGGCATCGTCCGCGAACCGGAAAAACACGCCCGCGTCGTCAATGAAATAAGTCGATTTGCGGAAGAGGTCGGACTCGAAAGCCTCGGCGTTATCGACTCGCCGATACTCGGGGCCGAGGGAAATAAGGAGTTTCTGGCATTATTTGCATAGGCGAAATAGCCCCGGATATCCAACAAACTTTAGTTTGTTGATCTGCGTTGGCGAAAATAGCGCCGGGCTGTTGAGGAGCGTGTATTTGAAGTTGCGACAAACTAAAGTTTGTCGGACGCCGGACCCATTTTTGCTATGGAAAAAGGCCGTAAACCAGAGCTGGAAGAAAAAGACAAGCCGGAATTCAAGGAAGGTGTCGATTATTATTTTGAGAACGGCCTGATGGTTCTGACCGCCGAATTTCTTCGCAAACGCGGCTATTGCTGCAAAAGCGGCTGCCGTCACTGCCCTTATCCCAAAGATCTAAAGTAGAAATTCCTCGATCTCATTGTGGGCCGCGCCGGAATATTCATACGCGGGTTCCGGTTCGAGGGCAGTTTCCGGCACGGTTTCAGCATCGTCGCCGGGAAGGTCGAATGTGATCGGAGTTCGAGCAATTTGCACCAGCATTTCCGGCGTACAGCACACCTTTCGATATTGTTCGCGTTCCGCCTGCATTTCATCCTGATCGTTCAGCCAATTCAAAACTTCCGCAAGCACCCGACGGCCCCCTCCGGTTTCCGGTTCGACGATGCTGTAGTGCATCCACTTGCCGTCTCGCCGGGCCTCAACGATTCCGGCGTTCCTTAAGTAGGCCAGGTGCCGCGATATCTTTGGTTGGCTCTCGCCCAAAACCTCTGTGAAAAAGCAAACGCACACTTCCTCATCACCCATTAGGTTTAAAAGCCGAAGCCGCGTTTTATCGGCCAAAGCCATATAAAAAGGTTCCATATATGCTAACGCGTTTTCGTCCATTGAAAAATAATATCACATTTCGGGAATTTTATGTTGACATATTCTGATATTGGAGTTATATTCGCTTTACCATATATGTAAAAGCGTATATGAGATAAAGCTAAAGGAGCATTAATAAAATGAGTCAAACCCAGATCAATATTCTCAAGCCTCACATTTCTCTTAACGTAAAGGACGTCACGGCAAGCGTCGATTTTTATTCGAAACTGTTCGGCATCGAGCCGCTGAAGTTTATTAGGGGCAATACGACTACGCATTCGATCGTCCGTGAGCAGGCTGGCGAAGAAAGCGAAAAGCCGCGTTTCGGCTACGCCAAGTTTGACGTCGAGAACCCGCCGTTGAACTTTGTCCTAAACGAGGTTCCGTTTTCCGACGGCGGATCGCTTTCGCATCTCGGCATACAGGTCGCATCGACCGATGACGTTCTGAAAACTCGCGAACGATGGGTCGAGTCCGGCCTTTTGACCGTTGACGAAATGAAGGTCGATTGCTGCTACGCTCTTCAGGACAAGACGTGGGCCCGCGATCCGGACGGCAATGAGTGGGAGGTTTTCACTGTCCTTGAAAACACCGAACCGGCCGGCGAGGCATGCGGCTGCGGCGATAAAGTTGAGCACAAAGAGCTTTCCAGCGCCGCGTGTTGCACCCCGAGCCAAAAAGCATCTACCATTGCAGCGACAAATCAAACTTGCTGCTAAATTGGAGTGTTTTCGATGAGCAACCATTCGTTTTTCACACAAGCCGTTCACGCGGGCGAAGACCGGGCCGCTGATCACGGGGCCGTTTCGGTGCCGATATATCCGGCCTCGGTCTTTGCATTTGCGAATGCTGACGACGGCATCGCCATCCATAATTACGAAAAAGAAGGTTATTTTTACGGCCGTCTCGGAAACCCAACCGTCGATGCCCTTGAAAAGACGATGGCCGAGCTCGAACGAGGCGAAGACGCACTTGCATTCGCCTCGGGCATGGCGGCCATTTCGGCCGCGGCGTTTACACTGACTAGTTCGAGCGACCATATCGTAGGTCCCGAATCGATGTACTCGACCACCACGAACTTCCTGAGGCATATCGGTCAAAGCTTTGGTATCGAAACAACCTTTGTCGATGCAGCGAACGCCGAGGCATACGCTGCCGCACTGCGACCGAATACGAAGATGTTCTGGATCGAATCGCCGTCCAATCCGCTGCTCCGCATCACCGACATCGCCGAGGTCGCCGCGATCGGAAAAAAGGCGGGCGTGGCGACGGTCGTCGATAATACGTTCGCGACACCGTTCAACCAGCGTCCGCTCGAACTCGGTGCCGATCTGGTCGTTCATAGCGCGACGAAATATCTGGGCGGGCACAGCGACTTGACCGCCGGAATATTGGCCGGCCGCCGCGATCTTATCGACAGGGCACGTCACGGGCCGGCTAAGTTTTACGGCGGCAATATCGCCCCGCAGGTCGCGTGGCTGGTGCTTCGCGGGATCAAAACCCTCGCCGTTCGGATGGAGCGTCATAACTCGAATGCATATGCTCTATCGAATGTGTTATTGGATGACCCGAAAGTCCATCAGGTTTTCTACCCCGGCCTTGAGGGCTCCCAGAACCATGAGATCGCAAAACGCCAGATGTCGGGATTTGGCGGCATGGTCGGTGCCGATGTCGGCACGGCTAACGCCGCAAAGGCCCTCGTCAATAAACTTAAGGTCTGCACGTTCGCAACTTCGCTGGGCGGCGTGGAAACGCTTGTCCAGCCAGTCGCGTTGATGACCCACGCAACGCTGTCGGCTGAAGAGCGGTCCAAAGCCGGCATCTCCGACGGACTTCTGAGAATTTCCGTAGGCATCGAGCATATAGACGATATATGTCGGGACATATATGATGCTTTAAGATAACGCCCGAATGATGCAGATAAATGATATGAACTTGTCGCGAAAGCTTTTCGCGGAGTTTCTCGGGACGGCAGGATTGCTGGCGGCCGTCGTCGGCTCTGGCATAATGGGCGAACGGCTCGCCGGAGGAAACGCGGCGATCGCCTTGTTGGCGAATTCGATCGCCACGGGTGCCGCGCTGGTGTTTCTCATATACGGATTCGCAAAACTATCCGGAGCGCACATCAACCCCGTCGTTACACTGGCCGAAGTTTTCGGCGGCCGCCTCGATGTGAGAACCGGCATCTTTTATTCCGCTTCCCAGATCGCCGGCGGAATTTTGGGCGTGGTCACGGCAAATTTGATGTTCGCCCTTCCGGCGGTAAATTTTTCGACAAAGGTCCGCTCCGGGCCGGGCCAATACCTTGGAGAATTCGTCGCAACGTTTGGCCTGATCGGTGTTATCCGGCTCAGTGTCAGATCCTATCCGCAACTCGTCGGTGTGATGGTTGCGTGCTACATCACTGCGGCGTATTGGTTTACAAGCTCGACATCGTTTGCAAACCCGGCCGTTACCCTCGCCCGTTCGCTTTCCAATACGTTTGCCGGGATCGCCCCGGAAAGCATACCGATGTTCCTCGTCTCCCAGCTCGCCGGAGCGGCGGCGGCGATCATTGTATTCAATTGGCTGTTGGCGCCGGAAGAAACTATATGACCCAAATCCCACACATCCTTGTCCTATGCACCGGAAATTCGGCCCGCAGCCAGATGGCGGAAGGAATATTGAAGTTCATATATGGTAATACGTATGTGATCGACAGTGCAGGCACGCGTCCGAGCATTGTTCGGCCCGAGGCTATCAAAGTGCTGGCCGAGATCGGTATAGACATTTCGAATCACCGCTCGAAATCGGTTGACGAATTCGCGGGGGTGTCGATCGATTACGTTCTAACCGTCTGTGATAACGCAAAAGAGAATTGTCCATACTTCCCCGCGTCGGCTAAATTGGTCCATCATGCGTTTGCCGATCCCGCCGTGGTCGAGGGCGACGAAGAGATGCAACTGGCAGCTTTCAGAAGCGTTCGAGATGACATAGAGGAGTATATCCGCACAGATTTTGCCAATAATGTTCTCGGGCATTAAACTCTCGCAGTAATGGCTTACGTTCTCTCATTCGACCAGGGTACGACCAGCAGCCGTTCGCTCATCTTTGATCACGAGGGAACGGCCGTGTCGATCGCCCAGCGGGAATTAAGACAGTATTATCCGCAAGCGGGATGGGTCGAGCACGATCCGTTTGAGATATGGGATTCGCAGATCAGGACCGCCGTTGACGCTCTGAAAAAAGCAAATCTGACGGCACGGGATATCGCCGCCGTCGGTATCACGAGTCAGCGTGAAACAACGATCCTTTGGAACCGAAAGAGCGGACGCCCGATTCACAACGCCATTGTTTGGCAGGACCGGCGCACCTCGGATCTCTGCAACCGTATTCGCGAACGCCATGCTGATGTGATCCGTAAGAAAACCGGGCTTGAGGTCGATGCCTATTTTTCCGCGAGCAAGATCGCCTGGCTGCTTGAAAACATCGACGGGGCCAGAGCCCGCGCCGAGAACGGAGAGCTTGCATTCGGCACAGTCGATTCCTGGCTCGTGTGGAATCTGACAAACGGCGGGCTTCACATAACCGATGTTTCGAATGCTTCACGGACGATGCTGTTCAATATCAACACCCTCGACTGGGATGATGAGTTACTGAGCATTTTCAGTATTCCGCGCTCGATCCTTCCTTCAGTTCGCTCGTCGTCCGAGGTCTTTGGCGAGATCGAAAACCCGACGGATCTAAAGGACATTCCGATAGCAGGGATCGCGGGCGACCAGCAGGCCGCCCTGTTCGGCCAGGCTTGTTTTTCCCCGGGTTCGACAAAGAACACCTACGGCACGGGCTGTTTTATGCTTCAAAACGTCGGGGAAAAACCGGTCGAATCGAACAACCGGCTCCTAACGACCGTCGCGTGGAAGATCGGTAAGCAGACGCACTATGCACTCGAAGGCAGCGTCTTTATTGGCGGGGGGGTGGTCCAATGGCTCCGGGATTCGCTTGGAATTATCGCGAACTCGGCCGATGTCGAGCCTCTTGCTGCTTCGGTCGCGGACAACGGCGGCGTTTATTTCGTGCCCGCTTTTTCCGGGCTTGGAACTCCGCATTGGAACCAGGAAGCCCGCGGTCTGTTGATCGGCCTAACGCGCGGTACCGGCAAGGCCCATATTGCACGTGCGGCCCTTGAATCGATCGCGTTTCAAACCGCCGACCTTCTCGATGCGGTACAGGCAGGTTCAGGTAAGAACCTCAACGAACTGCGCGTTGATGGCGGAGCGACATCGAACGATCTTTTGATGCAGATACAGGCCGACCTTTTGCAGCTTCCCGTCGTCCGATCAAGCACACAAGAAACGACCGCCCTTGGCGCAGCGTACCTCGCCGGCCTTGCTGTAGGATCGTGGAAATCCGTTGAGGAGTTGGAGTGGAAACCAGGCTCGTTGTTTCAGCCGCGAATTTCGGTTCATGAAGCCGAAGACATGCGTTCCAGATGGAGGGAAGCAGTCCGAAGATCGCTTGATTGGTCAAGGTGAAATATGACGAACACTATCTTCCTTGAATTTCATTATGAATAAGGATATTAGACCCGCCTGGATCAAAAAAGGCTGCCCAGGAAACTTAGTAGTTCGTGGACAGCCGCCTAGGTTGCTTGTGAAGCTGGGAACTTTGTTTATACGTCGTTATTCTCGCTCTTTGACTTGCTCATGCCGGTTGCGGCCTGGGTTTGCGGCAAAGGTGCGCCCGCGGCGTCGGATTTTGTGAACGGCTTGTCACCCTCATCACTCGTGCTCGGATCATTAATGATCAATTTACCCGAATGCTTTGTAAAGCCGAGGGCTCCCTTATCCTCATCGAAATCGGCCATAATAAAATCGCCCGTCTCGATCTGCTGAGTAGCGACGAGGTTTGAAAGCGGATAAACGAGGAACCGTTCGATCGACCTCTTCAGATGCCGGGCTCCGTATTTGAGATCGATGCCTTCGTGGAGTAAAAATTCTTTTGCCGGGTCGGTGCATTCGAAAACGAATTTCGTGCCGGCCGATTCGGTAATGCGGTCCTGCACTGCAATAAGTTCGATGTCCAGAATGCGGCGAAGGTGATGTTCCTTTAGGCTGCGGAAAACAACGACCTTATCGATCCGATTCATGAATTCGGGCGAGAATTTGCGTTTCGCCGCTTCCAGGGCCGTCCTATAGATTTTAGTATCGATCTCGCTGTCGTCTTTTGGTTTTGCTCCCGCCTTGCCGGGTGCAAACCCGATGCCGCCCGAGATCATATCCGACATCTCGCGGGCTCCCAAATTCGAGGTCATTATCACTACCGTTCGCGAGAAATCGACGCGGCGGTTATCGCCAAGCGTCAAGGTCGCCTTGTCCAGGATGCCCAGCAAAAGCTGCCAAAGCGAGTCCGAGGCCTTTTCGATCTCGTCAAAAAGCACGAACGTGAGCTTGGTATCATCGGTATGCGCTTTGTCCAGATTCTCCTGTGTCAACATCGGCGAAGTTTCACGATGGCCGAGGTATCCTGGAGGCGACCCGATAAGCTTTGCGATCTCATGCGAATGCTGAAACTCGGCGCAGTCGATCTTAACAACGGTGTGCGGTTCGCCGAACAAGACTTCCGAAGCAGCTTCAACAACACGCGTCTTGCCGGAACCGGTCGGCCCAAGAAAAAGCATGGTCCCGATCGGGCGTGAAGGATTATTCATTCCGGCAAGATAGATCTGGAACAAGCCGCTCAGGCGCCGGACACCGCGTTCCTGTCCCACGATAAGAGCCGAAAGCTTGTCCTCGAACTCTTTAGCCCGAGCGCTTTTCCTTTCAGGATCGAGAACGATCCCTTTGCTGGTGCTCGCTTTTTTACTTGCCGTATCGTTTTTCATCTGATTCACTCCTCACCGGAAACCCGCGTGCCACGGCGTTCCGCTTATCGAATGACGCTTATCAAACCCGCATTTGCCCAAAATTCGTGCGGGCAAATTCGTCGTCACTAATGATGATTTCAATAATTGTTACGTTGGCTGGACTTTACGACTATGGAAGGGTCCCGTCCCGTGGAAATTTGAAAACGGCCTGTAAGACGGAAAACTACCCTCTAATTTGTTAGCACAGTAAATACGGCATTTGCAAGTGAATTTTGCAAAAAAATGGAAATTATTTCTGGATTTTTCGCCCTAATCGTAATATTCCAGGCCGAGATGCGTGATCAGATCCTCGCCTCGCATATGCCGAAGCGTGTTCTTCAGCTTCATTAGTTGGATAAAAATATCGTGCTCTGGGTATAGTCCGGGGGCCGTCTGCGGGGCCTTGAAATAGAACGAAAGCCACTCCTGAACTCCCCGCATCCCGGCCCGCTGTGCGAGGTCCATAAACAGTGCCAGGTCTAGTGCTAGCGGTGCGGCAAGGATCGAATCGCGGCAAAGAAAGTCGATCTTGATCTGCATCTTATAGCCCAGCCAGCCAAAAATATCGATGTTGTCCCAGCCCTCTTTATTGTCGCCCCTCGGCGGATAATAGTTTATGCGGACAACGTGCGAAAAATTACCGTATAGGTCCGGGTAAACTTCCGGTTGGAAGATATGGTCCAGGACCGAGAGCTTCGATTCTTCTTTTGTCTTAAAGTTCTCGGGATCGTCGAGGACTTCGCCGTCACGGTTGCCAAGAATGTTCGTCGAGTACCAGCCATCAAGCCCGAGCATCCGCGATTTCAAACCCGGAGCAAGAATTGTCTTCATCAGGGTCTGCCCTGTCTTGAAATCCTTGCCGCAGACTGGGACCTTGTTCGCATCTGCCAAATTCGTGAGTGCCGGAATATCGGCCGTCAGATTCGGCGCGCCGTTTGCAAAAGGAACGCCCGACTTGATCGCAGCATAGGCATAGATCATCGACGGGGCGATCGCCGGATCGCTGTCATAGAGGCCTTTCTCAAAGGCTTCCAACGAGCGGTGAACATCCGATTCTTCGAGATAGATCTCGGTCGAAGCGGCCCAAACCATTACAAGGCGGTCGCAATTATTATCTGATTTGAACCGGGCTATATCGGTAATAAGCTGTTCTGCCAGTTCCATCTTGTTTTTGCCTGACTTAGTATTCTCGCCATGGAGCCGCTTGACGTAATTCTGTTCAAAGACGGCCGCCATCGGCTTTAGGCTGGCGAGCTGCTCGGACACCTGATTCACAAGGTCTTTCTCAAGCACTCCTGCCTTCATTGCCGCGTCAAAAGCGTTGTCGTTGAAGATGTCCCACGCCCCGAAAACTATGTCTTGCAGTTCAGCAAGCGGAACAAAATCCTTGATCTTTGGCGAACGGTTTTCGGTCCGTTTTCCAAGCCGGACGGTTCCCATTTGTGTAAGGCTGCCGACGGGCGCGGCAAGCCCCCGGCGAATAGCTTCGACACCAGCCACAAGCGTCGTGCTGACCGCCCCGAGGCCCACGAGCAAAATGCCCAGTTTTCCGTTTGCCGGAGCGATCTCAACGCCTTTTTCGATCATATTAAAATCCCGCGAGGACAAGTCCGCTTGTGCCCGGTCCCCGGCAAATCTCTGCAAATTTCAGTTTATATCCGAAAGGAAAATGATAACTTTGCCATTCGATTTAGGCAACTTAAGCCTCGTCCGGTAAACTTCAGTTTGCCGCGCCGAACAACAAACTGAAGGTTGTTGGACACGTTTACCTGATGGAACCCGATTTACTTATTGCACCCTATTGCGGCCCGCTCGTCGATCTTTTGGTCGATTCGAGCGAGCGGACCGAATTGTTCGACTACGCCGCCGCGCTTCCCTCGATACAGCTGACACGGCGCGAAACGTGCGATCTTGAGATGCTCGCAAGCGGAGCATTTTCTCCGCTTAAGTCATTTATGGGCCGCGACGATCTTGAGAATGTGGTTGGCCGAATGCGGCTTGCGGCCGGGACAGTATTTCCAATACCAGTCACGCTCTCTGTAAACGATCTGACGAATATCGAGAACGGAAAACAAATCGGACTGCGTGATTTGAAAAACGATCTGCTCGCAATTCTGGATATCGAAGACGTCTATGAATGGGACCGCGACCGTCTTGCCCTATCTGTTTTCGGCACTGCGGACCCGCGCCATCCGCTCGTCGCCGAAACAGAGAGTTGGGGCAGATACAACCTGTCGGGGCCGCTGCGGGTTTTGAAACTTCCGCAAAATCACGATTTCAACGACTTGCGGCTTACCCCGTCGCAAACGCGGCAAAAGTTGGCGGCGCTTGGCCGGCCGAATGTCGTCGCATTCCAAACGAGAAACCCGATCCACTCCGCCCACGAAATAATGACGCGGCGGGCGATCGAGATAACGGATGGCACGCTGCTTCTTCATCCGGTCGTGGGCATGACAAAAGAGGGTGACATAGACTATTTCACGCGCGTTCGCACTTATCGGACGGTGGCCCGGCTTGCTTATCCTGAAGGGCGTGTTTTGCTTTCACTCCTGCCGTTGGCAATGCGTATGGCCGGGCCGCGTGAAGCGGTTTGGCACGCGATCATTCGGCGAAATTATGGGGCCAGTCACATGATCGTCGGCCGTGACCATGCAAGCCCCGGCGTTGATTCACATGGCAAGCCTTTCTACGGCCCGTCCGACGCACAGGAGCTGGCCCAAAGCCTGAGCACGGAGATCGGAGTGAAGATCCTTCCCTTTGAAGAGTTTGCGTACCTTCCCGACGAAAACCGTTTCGAAGAGTCCGGAAAGATACCGCCCGGAAGCCGTGCATTTTCGTTGTCCGGAACCGAGATCCGCGAAAACTTTCTAGGCAAAGGGAAAGAGCTGCCGGACTGGTTCACCCGGCCCGAGGTTGCCGCGATCCTGTCCGAATCCCACCCTCCGCTGCATCGTCAGGGCGTCTGCATCTGGTTTACCGGCCTGAGCGGATCGGGTAAATCGACCACGGCCGAGATATTGGTTTCACTTTTACTTGAGGAAGGGCGGCAGGCAACGCTCTTGGACGGCGATGTCGTCCGCACGCACCTTTCAAAAGGCCTCGGCTTTTCCCGCGAAGACCGCGACGTAAACGTGAACCGGATCGGCTTTGTCGCATCCGAGATCGTCCGTCATGGCGGCATAGCGATCTGCGCGGCGGTCAGCCCGTATCGGCAAAGCCGCAACCAGGTGCGTCAAATGTTTCGCGAAGGCAGTTTTATTGAGGTTTTCGTTGATACGCCACTCGACGTTTGCGAACGCCGCGACTCGAAAGGCATGTACGCAAAGGCCCGGCGGGGCGAGATAAAGGATTTTACCGGCATCGACGACGTCTATGAGGAACCTGAGTCAGCCGAGGTGACACTTGATACCGTTTCGACCCCGGCCGCCGAAAATGCCAGGACCATCCTCAGCCTGCTTCGTTCCCGCGGGTTTTTGAAGGAGGTCTCAAGTTGAAAGGTTTGGTAAACGCTAGACTCACACAAAGAACTTAAAAGGCCCGAATTCCGGATCGTATACAAGCGACCACAAAGCGTGCCTTTGACTCCAAGCGGGTGCGGCGTTGCATCTGTTGTACTATTGACAATTGAGTGCCTACACAACCTTAACCCGACTTGGACCGCCTGGTTTTTTGGTTTGCTATCCGAAAACCGTAATATAGCGCGAACGTTCGCGTTGGGTTGAAAAACCACACTGCCAATGAGCGAGATCGAAAAAGAACTGCCCGAATCCGAGATGGCGGAAGAGCTGGCCGAGACGGCCGACGCCGCAGCCGCCGTTGAGGTTTCAGCGGAGCAGCCGGCGACAAAACAAAAGAGCGTTGCACGGTCGGCGGGAATCGTCTCGATAGCTGTAATGTTCTCGCGTGTGCTGGGACTGGTCCGCGAGATGATCTTTGCCCAATACTTTGGGGCGGGAATGCTCTACGACGCGTTTCAGGTCGCATTTCGCATCCCGAACGTTCTCCGCGATCTTTTTGCCGAAGGCGCCTTGTCCGCCGCGTTCGTCAAGGTCTTTACCGATTATCAGATCACAAAAAGTGAAGACGAAGCCTGGCGTTTGGCAAGCCTTGTCCTGAACGCTCTGGCCGTCGTGCTAAGCATAGTGACTATCCTCGGCATCGTGTTCGCCCGCCAGTTCGTGATGCTGATCGCCGGCGATTTCTCACTCGAAGCCATCGAACTTACGACCACGCTGACGCAGATAATGTTCCCCTTTATTCTGCTTGTTGCCCTTGCGGCTCTTGCGATGGGTGTGCTCAATACAAAGGGAATATTCGGCATACCTGCCTCGGCTTCCACGGTTTTCAATGTGGTTTCGATTACCGTCGGCCTTGGCCTGGCGTTTTGGCTTAGCGGCGGCGGATGGGCAAAGTCGGACGAGGCAAATGTCTTTCCGGAGCTTCCCGCTCAATGGGCGATAATCGGCATGGCATTCGGCACGTTGATCGGCGGTGCGGCACAATTTTTAATGCAGATACCGTCGCTGTTGAAGGTCGGGTTCCGATTCCGCCCGGTTCTAAACTTTGCCGACGCGGGTCTTAAACGAGTGATGTCTTTGATGACGCCCGCTATATTGGGCACCTCGGCGGTGCAGATAAACGTGCTGGTCAACACGTTTTTTGTTACGGGGATTGTCGGGGGCGTTTCATGGCTGAGCTATTCGTTTCGCTTGATGCAACTCCCGATCGGCCTGTTCGGCGTTGCCGTCGGCACGGCATCTATTCCGGTGCTCTCACGCCTGGCAAGCGAAGGAAAGACGGTTGATTTTCGGAACACCCTTTCATCGTCGATGAACCTTGTGTTTCTGATGACGCTGCCCTCGGCTTGCGGACTGGTTGTCTTGGGCGAGCCGATCATCCGCCTGCTTTATTCACACGGCGGAGCCTTTAAGGAATCCGACGTGCCGATGACCGCGTGGGCTTTGGCGGGGTATTCGATCGGGCTGACGGGCTATGCCGCCATCAAGGTATTGTCGCCGGCATTTTACGCTATGGATGATGCAAAAACGCCGATGATGATCTCGATAGCATCGATCGGGGTCAATATCATCGGCTGCTACTTTTTTATGCAGGCATTTTCTACCATTGGCGTTAGTGAAACTCACCCGAACGGCCTCGGGCATGTCGGTGTCGCACTTGCTACCTCGACGGTTGCCCTTGTAAATTTTTTCGCCCTGGCTTTGCTTATGCGTCGAAAAATAAAACGCCTAAACGGCCGCGAGATCTTCACGTCGTTCTTGAAGATCGCCGCTGCCTCCGCCGTGCTCTCTATCGTTTGTTACACGAGCTATCAGTTTCTGCTCGGCCGTTACGGAACGGCAACTTTTACCCTTCGATTGATCGACGCGTTCGTCCCGATCGCACTCGGCGGCATTGCGTTTATCGTCATGGCAAAGCTTCTTCGGGTAACCGAGCTTGAGCAAATTTATGGAATGCTTCGGCGAAGGTTGAAGGTTTAATAGTCGTTCTGTTCTAAGGCAATTTGTGCTAAGTTTTAAGATGTATGAACGAGGATCTTCTAAAAAGAATAACCCTTGACCCCGACATTTGTTTTGGAAAGCCGACAATTCGACACATGAGGTATCCGGTGGAAATGCTGCTTGATCTTTTGGGTTCCGGGATGACTTCCGACGAGATATTGGCGGACTATCCGGATCTGGACGAGAAGGATATTCAAGCGAGTCTCTTTTTTGCATCAAAGCTTGTAAAAGTTAACAGCATTAACACGGTTTTGGCCGCGTGATGAATTTTCTCGTTGATGCACAACTCCCGTTTGCGCTCAAGGCCTGGTTGGCTAACGAGGGATTCAATGTCATCCACACCGCCGATCTTCCACGGCGAAATCTAACGACAGATACCGAGATCGTGGACATTTCGATTCGCGACGATCGCATCCTTATCACCAAGGATAGTGATTTTCTGAAACTGAAAATACTTTTTCACAAACCTCGTCGTCTACTTCTGATAACGACCGGAAACATCCGCAATGCCGAGCTGCTCTCCCTTTTTGAAAAAAATTTTGGATCGGTCCGTAAGCTTTTTGAGACTTTCGAGGTTGTCGAACTATGCAACAGATTTGTCGCAGGGCGTAATCTCGATTAAGTGAATGCGGAGGTGTCGATGTAATGATCCAGAATTTCGGAACAAAAGTACCCTTAATTCATAAAACGGCATTCATCGCCGACGATGCGGTGGTCATCGGCGATGTTGAGATCGGCGAGAACGCGAGCATTTGGTTTGGCTCGATAGTTCGGGGTGACGTTAATTTCATTCGCATCGGCGAACGAACAAACCTTCAGGACGGCACGATAGTTCACGTAAGCTCAAGAACGCATTGGACCATCCTCGAGAACGACATCACCGTCGGGCACCGTGTTACGCTTCACGGCTGTTATGTAGAAACGGGATGTTTGATCGGCATTGGTGCGATATTGCTGGACGGCGTTAGAGTGGGCAAAAACTCCCTCGTTGCCGCGGGAAGTTTGCTGACGCCGGGCACTGAAGTTCCACCCGGCTCGATGGTCATGGGCAGCCCGGCCAAGGTTAAGCGATCGCTGACCGATGAAGAGATCGCATCGATCGAGCGCAATGTCGCGCGGTATGTTGAGCTGGCCGCAACTTATAAGGCAATGCGATCGGGCGAGTGAACACCATTTGACCTCTTTTACAATCGGAATGATAAAGAATAGAATCCATTCGCTCGATTCGACGAATAAACAGATATGAAAAGGATCCTTTTTTTTGCATTCTCCCTGGCCGTCTTTGTGTCCGCCGCGGCAGGCCAAACAGAAGAAACCGGCAAGAATGAACTAACCGTATGGGGCGGTTTTTCGCCCGATTCGAACACTTTCATAAAGGCCATCGGGCGTACTGAGAACGCGCGCTTCGGGATCTTTGCCATTCGTTATTCGCGCCGGTTCAACAACAATAATTTTATTAATCTAAAGTACACGGCGGATATTGTTCCGGCGGCCATTTTAAGATATCCGGATTTTGACATTCCGGCGTCTGCGCCCGGCGCGCGCGAGATAAAGGAAACGCGTTACGCCTTCGGTGCGTCGCCGCTTGGCCTGCAGGTAAATTTCCGGCCTCGAAAACGGATCCAGCCGTTTATCGGCATCAGCGGTGGAATGCTGTATTTTGACAAGCGAACTCCGAATTTTGTCGGGACGCGGTTCAACTTTATGTCGGACATCGGAGGAGGTGTTGAGATCAAATTGAAGAATAAGCGGGCGCTGATCGCCGGTTATAAATATCTCCACATTTCAAACGGAAGCCGCGGAATCGAAAATCCCGGCTTTGACAATAATCTTTTTTACGTCGGTTATACATTTTTCAGTAAGTAGCATCATTGAGAACATTTTGTTTCTTCCTTGCATCCTTCGCGCCTACGCGGGAAATATCAGTTTTTGTAAACAACGGCGCCAGTTCACATAGGGACACGAAGAACGGTACGTATCTAATCGTTTGGACATTAGATCTACGAATATTCGCCTGATTCGTCGCTAACTCTTACGCAGGTCGATACGGTAAACTATCCGTTTATGGCAAGCACAAACCCAGCCCGAGGCATGCGAGACTTTTTGCCCGCCGATGTCCGCAAGCGAAACTACGTAATTGGCATCATCAAGAAAGTCTATGAACGCTACGGCTTTGAGCCGCTTGAGACACCTTCGGTCGAAAATCTTGAGACGCTGATGGGCAAGTACGGCGAGGAAGGCAACCAGCTTATTTTTCCAATACTAAAGAGAGGTGAAAAATTACTTGAAGCGCTGGACCCGGAAAATCCGCAATCCGCATTCCGCAATCCGCAATCGCTGGCCGATCTTGCTTTGCGTTACGATCTGACCGTTCCGCTCGCCCGCGTCGTCGCGAACAACAAAAACGAACTCCCCAGGTTCTTCAAACGCTATCAGATACAGCCGGTCTGGCGGGCCGACCGTCCGGCGAAAGGAAGGTTCAGGGAATTTTACCAATGCGATGTTGATGCGATCGGATCGGCTTCGATGGTGGTCGAAGCCGAATTGATCACGGCTGTCAGCCAGATTCTTAAACGGCTCGGCTTTGACGATTTCGTTATCCGGCTAAACCATCGCGAAGTGCTCGCCGATATCCTTGACACTGCCGGCGTGCCTAAGGAACAGCACTCGGAAGCTCTGGTTGCTATCGACAAGTTAGACAAGATCGGCAGTGATGGAGTGAAAAGCGAACTTGAAACCCGCGGCATTCCAAACTCGTCTTCGACCATGCTTCTCGACATCTTCGAACAGACGCAGAAAATAGTCGAGGAAGGCAAAGACGTTAACCGGACGATCGTCAGCAATCTGATCAATATAGTCAGCAACGAAGTGCTGACGGACATAGGCCGTATCCTGCAGTTCGCGGGCGATTGTCCAATTCAGCTTGATCCGTCGCTTGCCCGCGGCCTCTCGTACTATACGGGGGCGATAATCGAAATAAACGTACCCGATCTTGCCGGCTCGCTTGCCGGCGGTGGGCGATATGACGGCTTGATCGGGATGTTCGGCAAGGAGCAGATACCCGCCTGCGGCCTCTCGATCGGCCTCGAACGCATCCTCGTCGTAATGGACGAACGAGGAATGTTCCCGCCCGAGATCGCCGAATCCACACCCGCCGATGTAATGGTCACGATCTGGAGCGAAGAAACTGCCGGAGAATCCCTCAAACTTGCCTCGGAGCTGCGAACTGCCGGTCTGCGGGTGACGGTCTATCCGGAACCGGACAAGCTTGGTAAACAGATAAAATACGCGGATGCGATCAGGGTCCCGTTCGTCTGCGTTTTAGGTGAATCGGAGTTGGCGGAAGGTAAGGTGACCCTTAAGAATATGCGTACGGGTGAGCAGTCGGGTCTTTCACGCGAATTGGTCGCAAAAGAATTAAGTGAAGCATAGCTAGAGCGGTTCCAATCGCGAAAAAAACAGATCTTTCCGAGCCTCCCTATGCAATAATACTTGATACAGTCTTCGGCTCGGTTATGAGAGTTCTTTTCCCCGCAGCAATTTTCATCTTACTGCTCTACCCGGCGGCTTATTCCCAACGTTCTGACGATTTTATCAAACTTGGAAATCGAGAAGTGAAGGTGAGTGGACGGTCTCCATTTATCCATGGCAGGACAATTGTCTCGGATATAGAATTTACCGGCCTCGATATCGATCTTGAGGAATACGGCGTTTCGCTCGAAGACCCCTTGTATGAAACTACTCTTCGCCGAGTTTTCAAGCCGTCTGACCTAGCCGATGGGCAGAAGTTCAACGCATCGAAAACCGAAAGTATCCTGAAAAAAACTAAAGAATGGCTTCAAGTCCGAGGGTTTCCGCTCGCTGAGGTAACGGCGTACGGCACAATGCTCGCGGACGGTCGAATGCGTTTGAGATTCGCGGTTTTGCGTGGCCCCCTTGTAAAGACGTTCGATATCGATTTCGTTGGTAATGAACGGGTCACCGACCAAGAGCTGATCGACGATTTTAAGATCTGCTCCGGTAACAATTGGGAAGTATACGAGGAGCGAAAATACGAATATTATTCGCAGCGATGTTCGCGACAATTAATGTTCAGCAAAGGGTTCTGGAAGGCGAAAGTACTGGGCGTATCGACTCGAGTCACGCCGACCGGCCGAAGCGTAAAGATCAAGTTGGAAGAAGGGCCCCGGTATCGAATAGGTGAAATTAAGATCGAGGGAGCGGTCTTTTTTTCGGAGTGGGAAATCAGGGCATCGTTAGGCCAGAACACGGGTGACATCGCAGACGGAAGGAAGCTGCAGAATTTTGTGTTCGAAACAATGAAGCAGAAATATTTCGACAACGGATTCCTGCACTACAATGCTGAATTCGAGCCGGACCTTAATGAACCTGAGGCCAAGGGCATGGACGGGATCGTTAACGTTCGATTGCTAATCGACGAAGGTAAGCAGTTTAGAGTTCGGAAAATCTCGTTTGGCGGTACGGGGCGTGTAGAAGAAGAAATCCTCAAAGCTGAGTTTCTGCTCAACAAAGGTGACATATATACCCATAGCAAACTTGTGTCGTGGGTGGAAAAAATAAATTCCACATGTCGATTCTACTTTCTCGACAAAGATCAGCATGTTGAGCTGTTGACAGACGACGAGGCCGGAACGGTGGATATTAATATTCTTATTAGGAAGAAAACCCCGCCTTGAACGGCTTGGAAAAAATTGACAGAACAGCTTCAAATCCTTTTTTGAACGGGGCAGAGAGGCACGCCTCTCGGAGTTCCGTCGATCAAGCAGAAAGAAAGACGGGCTAGCGTAGGCCCGCCTTTTCTAATGTACGATCCAGTTTTGGTTTTTACCAGCTTCGGCCGATTCGTGTGCGGCTTATGACTTGAGTCCGCGTTCTGCCATTCGGCAAATAGGTAATGCGAATGACCTCACGATAACGATACCGGCCGATCCGCGTAATGCGGGTACGCGTTACCGTTCGAACGCGGCGGTTGTTCAAATGCCGGCGGGGCTGGCCATAACGAACCTGGGCTGGTGCAGCCCCAGCGGTCGCTGATGTGGCCGCTTTTGCCTCGACCGAAGGTACCGCGAATGCCATCGCTCCCAACATTGCTGAAAATATCAAAAACTTCTTCATAATTTTTCTCCTATTAGTACAAATTGCGTCGAATCGAATTCGGCACGGTGTTTTCTTCGGCAATCAACGTTCCCAAGATAGTGAATTTCACGTAAAGATATGTAAACTTCAATGTTTGCAGTGTTTAGCGGTGCCGCCGTAAAGAGGCCTTCGGCCCTGCCGATACCCTAATAACTCCCGATATGGTACTCTACGGTCGGTATTTCCGTATGAAAGGCATTTCCATCCTTGGCTCGACCGGCTCGATCGGGTGCAATTCCTTAAAAGTCATTGAACATCTCGGCGATCTTCAGGTCGTCGCTATGGCGGCGGGCCGCAATGTCAGGAAATTTGCCGAGCAGATTGCCAAGTTTCAGCCGTTGGTTGTTTCGTGCGCCGAAGCGGATTTGGCGGAAAAGCTCTTAGCTGAACTTCATGGGTTAAAGACGAAAGCCCCGCGAATCGAAATAGGTGAGGCCGGCCTCATCGCGGTTGCGACCCATCCTGAAGCCGATACGGTAATATCGGCCACCGTTGGAGCGGTCGGCTTTGTGCCGACCTTGCGCGCCATCGAAGCCGGAAAGCGGATCGCTTTGGCGAATAAAGAGACTCTGGTCATGGCGGGCGAACTGATGACAAAGGCCGCCGAATCATCCGGAGCCGAAATATTGCCCGTTGACAGCGAACACAACGCCATCCATCAATGCCTGCGCGGCGAACGAAAAAACGAGGTAAAACGGCTGATTTTGACTGCCTCCGGCGGGCCGTTCCGGACAAGGTCGAAGACGGAGATCGAAAACGCCACCGTAGAAGAAGCTCTCGATCATCCCAACTGGAAAATGGGCGATAAGATCACGATCGATTCGGCGACGCTTATGAACAAGGGCCTCGAAGTCATTGAAGCTAAATGGCTTTTCGGCTTTGGCGCCGATCAGATCTCGGTCGTGGTCCACCCGCAGTCGATCGTTCATTCAATGGTCGAGATGGTCGATGGCTCGGTCATTGCCCAGCTCGGCGTAACCGATATGCGTCACGCTATCCAATACGCCCTGACTTTTCCTGACCGCAGGCAAAACTGCGTAGATCCAATGGACATCAGCAAGTTGAGCAGCCTTTCGTTTGAAGAACCCGATCTCGAACGCTTTCCCTGCCTTGGCCTTGCGTACCGGGCGATGAAAGACGGCGGAACGATGCCGACAGTGTTAAACGCCGCAAATGAGATCGCGGTCCAGGCGTTTTTGGACGGGAACATCGGCCTGGGTGAAATTTCGCGGATCAACGCAGCCGTGATGGATGAGCACGAGAATAAGGACGCATCTACGCTCGAAAATGTGCTCGCGGCCAATGACTGGGCACGGTCGCGCGCTATAATTAGGTTGGGCCGGTCGGCGGCGGCTATTTGATAGCAACGCCATTCGCTCAAACCGGTTCTAAATGGGTGGTATTTTTATATTTTCTTAGCAAATTATGCCAGATATTCTTATAGTCATTTTAGCCGTAGTTTTTGTACTCGGCGTCGCCATAAACATTCATGAGTTCGGCCATTTTGCGGTGGCAAAGCTTTTTGGGATGCGGGTTGAGGCGTATTCGTTTTTCGGCCTTGGGCCTCGCATTTGGGGTTTCAAATACGGACACACGGATTATCGCATCAGCGCCATACCGCTTGGGGCGTATGTAAAGCTGTACGGCGACGAGGTGACAGCACCTCTGGAAGGCGGAGCTTCAGAAGGTGAGAAAGTACCCGAATCTGAACTGTACGAACTGCGTCCGCGATGGCAGAAATTTCTCGTAATGCTCGGCGGTCCGTTCATGAATATCGTTCTCGCCCTTGCGATCCCTTTTACTGGGGCGATGATGTACGGCATTCCGTCAATGCCCGCTCCGGTTGTCGGAGTGATCAATTCCGGCGGTGCTGCCGAAACGGCAGGCATCAAGATCGGTGACCGCATAACTACGTTCAACGGGATCGAGAACCCGACTTGGGAAGCCATCCGGGACGAAGCTCTGATCTCACCCGAACGGGATGTGCCGCTTGTGGTTGATCGCGGCGGCAACAAAATTCCGCTCGTCGTTAAGCCGGACAAGGTAAATATGGACGGAAACGGCATAGGCGAGATCGGCCTGTTGCCGGATACCGGTGTTGAACCGGTTGAGGTTGGCACGATCAAGGCCGATGCTCCGGCGGCTTCTTCGGGACTACAGCCGGGGGACCGTGTGATCGCGTTTAACGGAACTACGGTTCGTAATAGCCAGGAACTCAGCAATCAGATCAAGGAGAATAAGGACGCACCTGCCACTATAACCATCGAACGAAACGGCGAGCGGAAAGAGATACAGACGGCAGCGAAATTGGATGAGGACGGCGTTTTCCGTATAGGGATAACGTTTGCCGCCGCAAGCATCACGACGCGTGTTCCGGTTGGCCCGGGTGGTGCGGTCGGTTACGCTGTCGATTCGAATCTTCGCATCCTTCGCCTTACCGGCAAGGTATTTGGCCAGCTTTTTGCGGGTGAGCGTTCCGTCAAGGACGCCGGGTTGGCCGGGCCGGTCGGCATCGTCCAGATCATCTCAAAGGTGGTGAGCGAGCTTGGATTTGCGGGTCTTTTCGGCATCCTTGCCGTCATCAGCCTCAATTTGGGCATATTCAACCTGCTTCCGATACCACTTCTCGACGGCGGGCAAATAATGGTGCTGGGCATCGAAAAAGTAATGTCCTGGTTCGGTAAAACCCTTTCGATGGCTATTAGGGAAAAGATACAGCTTGCGGGTCTGGCGCTTATCCTGCTGTTGATGGTATTCACGCTGTTCCTTGATATTTCACGATTCTTTTAGGATTTTGCCCGCGAATAACGCGAATGGACGCGAATAAGGTATAGAATTATTCGTGACATTCGCGTTATTCGCGGGCAAGAAGTTTTATGAAACGAGTTTCAAAAGCGGTAATGGTGCGCGATGTGCAGATCGGCGGCGGTGCTCCGGTAGCGGTGCAGTCGATGACCAAGACCGACACGACCGATGTTGACGGCACGCTGCGGCAGATCGACGAAATGGTCGAGGCGGGCTGTGAGATCGTCCGCATTGCCGTGCCGGACGACGATGCGGCCGCCGCGATGTATGAGATCCGCAAACGGACCACCGTTCCGATCGTCGCGGACATACATTTCCATTATAAACTCGCGCTTAAAGCTCTCGACGCCGGCATCGACAAACTCCGCATCAACCCGGGCAACATCGGCCACATCGACCGCGTCCGCGAGGTAGTCCGGGCGGCCGAGGCACAAAAGGTACCTATTCGCATCGGCGTTAACGGCGGCTCGCTCGAAAAAGACCTGCTTAAGAAATACGGAACCGCGACGCCCGAGGCGATGGTCGAAAGCGGA
Organism: Pyrinomonadaceae bacterium; assembly: GCA_041745075.1. GTDB lineage: Bacteria > Acidobacteriota > Blastocatellia > Pyrinomonadales > Pyrinomonadaceae > OLB17. Next base: position 28,236 of record JBGTJP010000040.1, read on the forward strand.
ATGCGGCACGTTCGCATCCTTGAGGACCTCGGCTTTACGAACACCATTATTTCCCTCAAGGCGTCGGACGTAAACCGGATGGTCGAGGCCTATCGGCTGATGGCCGCGAAAGTCGATTATCCGCTGCACCTCGGTGTCACCGAAGCCGGAACGCCGTTCGGTGGCACTATCAAATCCGCGATCGGCCTCGGTGTGCTGCTTCACGATGGCATCGGCGACACGATCCGAGTTTCGCTTGCCGCAGAACCGCACGAAGAAGTTCGCGTCGGGTGGGAGATCCTCAAATCGCTTGAATTACGCAATCGCGGTGTAACGGTCGTCGCTTGCCCGACCTGTGGTCGGCTCGATATTGATAATTTTGTCGAGATCGTCACCGAGGTCGAACGCCGCCTTGCCCACGTTGAAGAACCGCTTCATCTATCCATAATGGGCTGTGCCGTCAACGGCCCCGGCGAAGCCCACGATTCCCAACTCGGCATCACCTTTGGCCGAAACGTCGGAATGATCTTCAAAGACGGCGTCCCGATGCGCCGCGTTTCGGGCGAGGATATCGTCGAAGAATTTGTTAAAGAAGTTGAGATCCTGAGAAAGGAAGGTTCCGCCGCAAAGTCACTCGCCGACGACAAGCCGCTCGTTCAGATCACCTAAAGAGAAGATTGCCGACGAAACACACTAAATACACGAAAGGATGGGGGATCGAAGTGTCTTTCCTTTCGTATGTTTCGTGTATTTCGTGGGCAATCTTCTTACGGATATAAAAACGTAAAAGGATAAAACGGCAGGTTCCGCAGAACGCCAAACAGAAGCAGCAGGATCAAAATTCCCAACAGAAATGTCGGTGAAGCAGAAAGCCGGAGCAGCCCTTTTCCCCGAACTGCGATAGAGACAAGCGAAGCAAAAAGGAATACGAAGATCAGAGCCATCAACGGTGTCAGCGCGTTGAAATCGACGGCGGTGTAGATGTCGCCGTGAAAGAGCGCGTGAAACCCGCGGGTCAAACCGCATCCGGGACAGGCAAAACCGGTAAGGGCCAGAATTGGGCAGGCCGGAAAGAAATGGTAGTTCGAGGGATTGAAGTACCAAACCAAAGCCGAACCAGCCGAGGCGGCGGCCAACCCGGCCGCCGCCAGCCATCGCTCGAGGGGCATGCTCCCCGTAAATTCGCCGCTCAAACCTTCCACACCTAAATTCTACAACTAATTGTTGCCTTCGTCAGGCGCGAAATTGTAAACAACAACACCGCTAACCTTTGTGGGTTCACCGCTAAGCAATGTGGGCGAGAACTTCGCCGCCCGGGCAGCCTCGACCGCCGCCGCCCTTAATAAAGGGTGGCCGGAAACGGCTGAAGCCGATTCGACCTCGCCGTTGAAGCCGATAAGTACCTGCACCGATACAGCACTCGACGCCCGGACCGCTCGTGCCGCCGGCGGATATTTCGGTGCCGGCAGGCTGACGGCCTTGCCATTCAAAACCCCGCCGGAGATGTTCTTTGAGTCCGATGACACGGGCCGATCTTTCGCAACAAAGTTGTAAACGATGACGCCCGTTACCTTCACCGGGACACCGCTAAGCATTGTAGGCGAGAATTTCGCAGCCAGGGCCGCCTGCCTTGCAGCATCGGCCAGCAGCGGGTTCACAGGCTCCATTTCGATGTTTTCCGTCTTCCCGTCGGAACTGCGGGTGATCTTGCCCGGGCGGCCGCCGAAAACATCGGCTGAGATGACGTTGCCCATTTCGTCGATCAGGACGTTGACCTGAACCATTCCCTCGATCCCGGCGGCTTTAGCTTCGTCCGAATATACCGGTTTCGGCAGGCTAACCGCCTTTCCGTTCAACACCCCGCCTTTTATTTCTTTCGCGTCCTGGGGAAATACAAACGCCGTAATACCCAAAACAAGTGCTAGGCCAAATACGGCCGACTTAAATCGTTTCATAATGCACGCTCCTTGATTTTGATGATGGCAGACTTCGCCGATAGTATAGACACCATTTCCGACGAAAAGTTCCCCGAAAATTTTGATATTGACCCGTTCACCTCAAATGGGGCCCGATATTTCTGTTCATTTCCGCTATCGCCTGCCGAAGATCGCGCTCCGAAATTTCGGACGGGATGCGATATTTGGAAATAACCGTCAGCTCGTTAATGAGTTCTTTCGAGACTCCGTCGGGAGCCGCCGAGATAACAGCCGGCAGTCCGTCGATCGCTTTTTGCAGTTCGGCCCGGTCAACCGGACCGCCTGCTTGCGGCCAAAACGTCACGCGGCGAAGTGCCAGGCCAAGATCGAATCGCCAAACGTCCATTCCCTTTAGTCTCGGGCGGACCGAAGCAATGACCTCGGCGATAACTCTCTGTCGCGTGTCAAAATCAACGCCCTTAGCATCGAGCGACAGAAGGCTGGCCTTTTCCTTTGCAAACTCGGTTGAAAGTATCTGCGCAACCGGGCCTAACGAAATATTGTCGAATTGCCGCGTTGATTCGATCGACGTCGCAAAGCGGAACCAGTCAACACGATTTACGACAAAGGTGTAAACCAATGTACCCTGATATTTTACCGGCCGTCCTTCCCGAACCATCGGCTTGAATCGCGACGTCATCGCCGCCAATTCGGCTGCGTCCTTTAGCATCGGGTGGCAATCTGTGGAGCAAATCGCCGAGATCACGTTTCCGCTTTCGTTTACGACGACCCGCAAAAGGACAGGAGCTCCATCCGCATCCGCGGCAACGGCCGTTTCGGGAAAGGCGGGCTTTACAAGCGAAACCGCCATACCATTGATATCGGGCACGCTAATGGGGCTTTCACTCGCAGGCGTCTGGCCAAATGCCGAAACGGCAAATAGGAAAATGAACAGGAAAAATGGGAAGTTTCGCATCCCGATATTGTACTACTCTTAGGCGGCCATACCAATAAAAAGCGCATCCGTAGCTACCTTACGGTTGATGTTTACGATCAGATTTTCGCGAATTGTTTGGATCGAGGTCAGCAGTGACGGCAGATCGGCGGCTTTGTCGGCAAGAATCGAGAGTTTGTCGGTCAGGTCCTCATTTACGATATGCGTGCCCTCCTGACCCGTCCTGATCGACCAAACATCGTGGATAAGCGATTCAAGAATGCTTAGGTCGTGCTCAAAAAACTCTTTGTTCTTTGCCTCGTTCATCCGTTCCGAAGCCCGCAGCAGTGAAACACGGTTCCGTGATATCAACGCATCGTAGAGCACGTCTATCAATTCCAAACGGCGGTTTCGAAGGTCGGACGGATCTAGGTCAAGTGCCGCACCGACCGATCCCTGAGACATTTTCGCTAATAGCCGAGCATCCGCTTTAATGACATCTTTCCTTTCAACTAGGAGAGCCTCTATTTCCGCTGTCGCGACCGGTGCGAACCGGAACGTCTGACAACGGGAGCGGATGGTCGGCAAAAGCGTTTCCGGCCGGGAAGAAATGAGGATCAGATGCGTCGTGGGCGCCGGTTCTTCAAGCGTTTTTAGAAGAGCGTTTGACGCCGCGTCATTCATTTTGTCGGCGTCGTCAATTATGAACGTCCGGGCATTGCCTTCGTACGGGCGAAAATGGGCTTCGGCCTCAAGATCGCGAATGGCGTCCACCGCGATAGTGCGAGTGGCGGCGACCACAGTACCGACATCAGGGTGATTGCTGGAAATGATCTTCTTGAAATCGTCCCTGGCATCGGGCTTGGGAAACGCGAACTCGCCCGCTCGAACGCATGAGGGGCAAACACCGCATGCAACGTCATCACCATCCGAACGGCATACAAAAGATCGCGCCAGGTCGATCGCAAACAGCCTCTTCCCGACTCCGTCCGGGCCGGCGAAGAGCATCGCATTCGGCATGCGTCCGCCAGCACGCAGCCGAAGGAGCGTTTTCTTCAGGTGGTCGTTTCCGAGGATATTACCGAACATTTAACCAAAAGCTGTAAATAAGCGATCACGGCTGAGCGGTTTCGGCCGCGGCGATAAACGGTGAAACTATCTCGACCACCAGTGCCTGGATCTCTTCAACCGACGCGTTGGCGTCGATAACGCGAAACCGTTCGGCCTCCTTCTCGGCCAGGCCAAGGTATGCGGCACGGACCCGGGAATAGAAATCGGCCGTCTCGACATCCATCCGGTTTACCCGCTCGCCGGTTTCGCTCCGCTTGCGCATCCGGCCAAGAGCGTTCTCGACCGAAATGTCGAAGAACAAGGTCAGGTCGGGCTTCAACCCGCCCGTCGCAAGCTTGATGATCTCGTTTACCGTCGCCTCGGGAAATCCGCGGCCCGCGCCCTGATAAGCAAAAGTGGCATCCGCGTAGCGGTCGGAAATTACGATCCTTCCTTCGTCCAGAGCGGGTTTTATCAACAATTCGACGTGCTGGGCCCGATCCGCCGCAAAAAGAAGAAGCTCCGCAATGGGAGCGACCGTTTCTTCTGTTTCGAGAAACGCCTCGCGAAGTCTTCGCCCAAGCGGCGTCCCGCCGGGCTCGCACGTAGTAATAACATCGATTGAACGCTGACGCAGTACTCCCGCGAGCATGCGTAACTGGGTGGATTTTCCGCTGCCGTCAATCCCTTCAAAAGTAATGAATTTTCCCTGCAAGATTGACTAATTCGACTCTGATTTTCGTTCCTGTGAAATGGTGGAAATCGAGTGCTTAAATATCAAAACATCCTGTCCGCCAACATCGAGCATAACCGAAAATTTGTCAAAACTCTTGATCCTTCCTGATAAAGTGGATCCAGGAAGCAGGTGAACGATAACGCTCACTTTTTCACGCCGAGTCGAATTTAAAAAGGCATCCTGAATGTTTTGGGCAGTTTGTTTTTCCATAACATTTCGCTTTTTTCGGGTCTGGTTTGCTGATTACGTTTCAGGATTATAGCAGATTTGACGGTTCAAACAAGTATTTTCTTTGAAAATGAACTGAAATAGTACATCGATAAATGTTAATTTCAAACACTTTACCCGTCATTGGGCACTTTTGAACGTAATTTTCAATATTTTATTGACAAGGTTTTTGTCGCTTCGGAAACCGTCCAGCCAGTTAGAATTCTCCTCGGCGCGGAACCAGGTCAACTGTCTTTTCGCGTAATTTCTAACGTCCTGTTTGGTCTTTTCAACCGCGCTGTCAAGTGTTCGTTCGCCCCTCAAAAATTCGCAAACTCGCCTGTATCCATGCGAACCCAGGGCATTCGTTGAATCGGGGATCCCCAGCCGCCGAAGGCCAATGACCTCGTCCACGAGTCCACTCGAAAAGTGCGCCTCGGTCCGCCTGTCGATCAGGGCGTAAAGTTCGGTTCTCGGCGGGTTAAGTACAAAGATCCTGATGCGCTCGGCGAATTCCGGCGCCGTTTCCCGATCGTCCCGACGCACGGAAAAAGTTTCGCCGGTTTGAAAGAATACTTCCAGCGCCCGAATAACTCTTACGTGGTCGCGCGGGAACAAGTTCCTGGCGGCTTCCGGATCGACTCGCGAAAGCAGCCGGTGAAGATGTTTCGGCCCTTTCGTTTCCTTTTTCCGCTGCAATCTTTTCCTAAGATCGGCATCGGTCGGGGGACTATCAAACAGCGGATGCATAAGAGTTCGAAGATAAAAGCCGGTCCCGCCGACAAGCACCGGCACCCTTCCGCGCAGCTCGATCTCGGCTATCTTCTCCGCCGCGTCGCGTGCCCAATCGGCCGACGTATAATTTATTCGCGGATCCACATAATCGATCAGATGATGCGGAATTCCCTGCATCTCTTCTTCTGACGGCTTTGCCGTGGCGATCTCGATCTCGCGATAGATCTGAACGGAGTCGAAATTGATCACCTCGCCGCCGACACGTTTTGAAAGCTCGACACCGAGCGCCGTCTTGCCAGACGCCGTTGGCCCGGCAATAGCATAGATCGGTTTCTGGATAGGTTCTGCGATCACTTTTTATCGTTAGCTTAACACGAGCCGTTTGCGGCTGTTACGCCGCCTAATAAGTAAATCGTATATCATTGGTGATCGATATGGCTCTGAACATAACCAGCGTTGTAATTGGGTCGATCTGCCTCGCCTGTGCGGTCGGGTATGTGATCGCGCGCTGGAAAGATGCGAACTTGGTCGCCGCCCTCGCGAAGGCCATTGCGAGCACGGCATTTGTCGTTCTCGCCGTTGTGAACGGCGCGTCCGAAACAGGGTACGGTCGGTTGATACTCGCCGCGCTGGTTTTTAGCTGGGCAGGCGACATGCTTCTGCTGTCATTGCGAAGCAATATGCTTCTTGCCGGGATCGGTTCGTTTTTCGTTGCACACATCATTTATGCCGCCGCGTTTACGATCGACGATCTTAATCCAAACGCCTTTTTTGTTGCGTTCGCCGCATCCGCGATCTTCGGAAGTCTTGTTCTGAAATGGCTTTGGAAATATCTAAAAACGTTTATCGAGTCGCGGTGCCGCTTTATCTTGCCGCCATTACGATAATGATTTCTCTCGCCGTTGCCGCGAGTAGCTCCTCGATGCCGCTGACGGTCGCGCTCGGAGCGGTCGCATTCGCCGTCTCGGATATTTCAGTGGCACGCGACCGCTTCGTCAAACGGGCCATCGCCAATAAAGCCTGGGGCCTGCCGCTTTACTACACCGCACAACTTCTGTTTGCAATGTCCGTGATTAGAAGCGGAGCCTAGGGTATCCTTACATCAATTGCCGTTCCTCAATCTACAGTTGGGTGTAACGTGTGTAAAATAAAGAATCTGCGGATTTCATTCCGGCATCTTCGAAAGTAATAGGACGTCTGACGATATGAATAAAGCCTCGTCCGCTCTGGCCATTGTCGCTTTTTTGGTTTTTACTTCGTCTGCTCAAACACGGGCGACTAACTATATCCGCTACGTAAATCCGCTAATCGGCACGCAGAAGATGGGCCACACGTATCCCGGTGCAACGGTGCCGTTTGGCTCGGTGCAGCTTTCGCCGGACACTGACCAGCAGCCCCACAACATCGGCGGCAAGTATAACCCGGACGCCTATAAATACTGTGCCGGTTATCAGTATGACGACAAGACCATAGTCGGTTTTTCGCACACGCATTTTAGCGGTACGGGCCATTCGGACCTCGGCGATTTTTTGATAATGCCGACCGTCGGAGAATTGCAGCTCGAGCCGGGGAGCAAAGCCGATCCTTCGACCGGATTTCGGTCGGCATTTTCGCACGCCAACGAAAAAGCCGAGCCCGCTTACTACAAAGTGCTGCTCGAC
>JBGTJP010000041.1:0-31321 GCA_041745075.1 Pyrinomonadaceae bacterium
CCCGTAATTGTCGCCGCGGATTCAAGGTTAAGCATGCCGCCGTCCTTTGAAACCGAACCAGAACCGGCCGCCGCCGTCGAACCGGATGTAGAAGTTGTCTGTGCCATCCCAACCCCTGTAAGCGCAAGAGTTAAGGCCAAGGTTAATATTGATTTGTTCATTTGGATTCCTCCCGGATTTGATCGTAATTTCTTTTCTTCGCTGGGCACGAAGTATTTCATTGGATCGATTTGATGTTAGTCATTGTTTATTGCTTGCCGGATTTTTACATTTTTTTTGCGAGATCGGTATCGGTTTAGAGAATATTTCGTTGAACTTAGGATTTTTCTGAATCCACTTGCCTATACGAGGCGAACCTATTCGTAACACATGCATTTTATGTTGTCCGCGGGGCAGGTTTTGATCGCCCACGGTATCCGACTATTTTCCGAAGTTAACCAATTTCTCACGCACGATGTAAGTCGAGGGGTAAGGTCAATTGCATCCGTCCCCGACCGTAGGAATACGGGAAATTAGAACCGAATTGATTCGAAGAATGCTCTTTCGGGTTGGGCACTCGGATCGAACTAAACAAACCCATTTGAAAAGAGGAGAAGATTATGAAATTTATTTCTAGACGGATCAGACTAGGAATTCAGGTATTCGCAGTTGCTGCATTGTTGACCGGGACTGTAATTGTGGGAACGAACAATGTGTCGGCGAACCATCCGGTTTTGGTCGAAGGCAATTGCTTCGGTGCCGGTGCGGCACAGCGAACGATGGTTCCGCCGGGAACGTGCGGCGACTATGACGGCGACGGCCGCATAGGAACCGCGGAAGACACGGACGACCCCCAGGATCGCGTTTTTGGAACGATAAACGGCGCAAACAGCGCGGCGGGTGCGGGTAACAACGGTACGATCACAATTGTAACATCCGGCACATTTCCGGAAGTTGTAACCCTTACCGGCAATATTACTCTTCAAGCGGCACCGGGCGTGACAGCAAACATTGATGCCGTCGTTCAGGGAGAATCCGGCAGTGGAATGCGGCAAGGACAACCCGGAATTATTGTCAATGCCCCGGCGAACCGTTACGTCGTTATCCGAAACATCGTCAGCAAGAACTGGACGAGCGGAATTCAGATAAATGGCGATTCCCGCGTTTCGATCCAGGATTCAAAGTTTGAAAATAATGTGAATTACGGCATCGAAGTTACCGGAAACGCCCGCGTTTCTATTTCAAACAGCGTCGTAAACTCGACCGGCTTTCGTCTAAACCCGGGCACCGGTGATTTCCCGACAAATGTTACGCCAAATCCCGGCCGCGGCATCGAATTTGATGGTAATTCTTCCGGTTCGATCTTTGGCACGACCGTAAGCGGGAGTTTCGATGCTGGTATCGCCGATGAGACCGGACGCACTTTAGGCGGAGGCGGGGGCGGCATTTTCCCCTTTCCCATCATCGTTCGCGGCAAAAACGTTTGCGTATTTAATTCGAATGTGTTTGACAATATACCGAATTTCTCTAATGTGACGGTTTCGAATCAACAGTGTGACCTTCAATCTCGGTAGTGAGATTGAATTCACGGCTTTTTTCCAACGGGCGGGCTGCTCTCAGATCAACTGAGAAACCCGCTTTTTTTTGTAACGTTCAGTTCCCGTCAAGTGCGGTATTTTGCTCGGCCGGCCATACGGTCGTAGATGGCGGCGGGCATGAATCTGCCGAGGCGGACTATCGTAGCGAGCTGCCATGGGAAGGCGGCGAACTTCTTTTTGCGTTCGATGGCCCGGAGAAAGTGCGGGACGGCGTCGTCGAGTTCCATAAGGAACGGCATTTTGCTGTGGCGACCGGCGGTGAGCGGTGTCTTTATGAATCCCGGTTGGATTATCGTGACACTGACGCCGCGGTGCTGAACGTCGAGGCGGACGCTTTCAAAAAACGCGGTCATTCCCGCTTTGCTGGCCGAATACGCGGCCGATTTTGGCAATCCGCGAAAACCTGCGAGGCTGGAAATTGCTACGAGATGGCCGCTGCCGCGTTCCAGCATCTTCGGCAGAACTGCGTGGACCGCGTTTGCCGCTCCGAGCAGATTGATGTCGATCACCTTCTTAACCGCGTCAGGCTGAAGGTCGCGCGTCTCGGCGTTATTCCCGCCGATCCCGGCATTCGCGATCATTATATCGATTGGGCCAAATTCCTTTATTAAAGTTTCCGCTGCCGCCGCGACCGCATTGGCATCGGTCACATCTGCCGAAAGGACGACCGCTTCCCCGCCGGCTTTGATACAGCGTTCCTTTAAATTCTCAAGCACCTCTGCACGACGAGCCAGAAGTCCAAGCCGAGCGCCGTTCTCCGCCATAGCAAGAGCAATCCCTTCGCCAATGCCGCTCGAGGCTCCGGTTAGAAGTACGGTTTTGTTTCTCCAGAACATATTCGACGATCAGCAAAGTTCCTCAACATGCGGGCCGAGAGCATTCAAGGCTCGAGCGAGGTCGTCCTGATGGATCAGGAGATGGTCGCGGGAGAACGATGACAGCGCGCAGATCGAGACATTGGCTTCGGCAAGGATCCGCGAGATCTCGGCCATAAATCCGACTACGTTGAAATCAAGCTCGACCGTAAACGTGACCATTCGAAAGTTGTTCTCTACACGCGAATCGCCTATCGCCGGGAGGATGTTGTTGAAATCGGCCCGGTTCAGGATCAGCGTCACCTCGTAAGGGTCGGAGAAGATCATGAATGGCGCCACGCCGTTCGGCCCGACCGACTTGTCCTCCAGTACTTTCGGCCAATGATCTTTGTCGATCGACACGACCGCAAATACGTCCGGGTGAACGCTTACGCTCGTATTTTTCAATATCGCTTGTGCCTCGTGTCGCATGTCGCAAAAATGTGGAGCTTTTCGGACGGTTCAAGTGATTTTTGCACTTCGAAGGAAGGATGTCCAAATGGGAAGTTTGCTGTGGGGCCGCCGGTCGATCAAACCTCGACTATTGTCGTAACGATCACCGGCTTGGTGCCGAGCTTTTGCTGGATAAAACGCTTTAGCGCTATCCGGAGAGTTTCTTTTAGAAAATTGCGGTCGGCAACCTGCTCGCGTTTCATCGCGGCAACCGCGTTGGTCATGGCCGTGCGGGCATTGGCTGCGAATCCGTTTGCGGGATCGATGCCCGCGACCCCTTGAAATTCTATCTGCGGTTCGCTTGTGAATTCGCCGGTCTGCTTGTCGATCGTGACGACCAGCGAGACGGCACCGCCATAAGCAAGTTTCTTGCGTTCGCGCACCACGTCGTATTCGATCTCTTCGCTTGATTCCTCGTCGATAAACGTTTTGTAAAGTTCGCGTTTCTCGATGACGCGGGCACCTTTTTCGTCAAACTCAAGAACGTCGCCATTCTCGATGAGAATAATATTGTCGTCGTTGTAGCCGGGTACGTGATTTTTTACGTACTCCTTGTGCCGAAAGAGCATTCGATATTCGCCATGCACAGGAATTAGATATTTGGGCCGAGCCGTTTCGACCATGATCTTAATGTCTTCTTGCGAAGCGTGTCCGGATACGTGGACGAGGCGGCGTCGTTCCTCAATAATATTGGCACCGCGTTTGTAGAGATTGCCGATCAAGCGGCTGATGTTCTTTTCATTCCCGGGAATTATGCGGGCCGAGAGGACAACCGTGTCGCCTTTGTCGATCTCCATTCCCTTGTACGTGCCGGTTGCCAGGTTCCACAATGCCGCACGCATTTCGCCTTGAGAACCGGTAACGAGATAGCAGATCTCGTCGTCATCAAGGGCTCGGGCCTCGCCGATAGAGATCATGTCGCCGTGGTCAATCTGTAAAAGATTCTGGTCGTCCGCGATCTCGACATTTTTCTGCATCGACCTGCCAAGCACGCAAACCTTTCGCCCGAACATTCGGGCAACGTCGAACACGATCTGAAGACGGTGCAGCGACGACGAAAAGGTCGCAACAAAGATACGGCCTTCGGCCTGTTCGAAAATTTCTTCGAACGCAGGGATCACGGCTTGCTCGGAGGGCGTTCTGCCCGGCACGGTCGCGTTCGTCGAATCGCCCAGCAACGCGAGCACACCGGCGTCGCCATAACGGCCAAGCGTTTTCAGGTCGTAAGGTTTGCCGATAACCGGGGTGTCGTCGATCTTATAATCGCCGGTGTGTATGACAGTACCCAAAGGCGTGGTGATCGCGAGCGAAAAGCATTCGACCAGCGAGTGCGAGGCGTGGATGAATTCGATCTTGAAGCTGCCGATGGTGATGATATCATTTGCTTTGACGCGGTGGAGCAGCACGTCGTTCAGCATATCGAACTCTTCAAGGCGCTTTTCCGCTAACGCTAAAGTGAACCGCGAGCTATAAACCGGAAGATTAAACTTGCGAAGCAAATAGGCGAGGGCACCGATGTGGTCCTCGTGTCCGTGCGTTAAAATGAGGGCGGTGAGGTTGTCGCGATATTCTTCGAGAAATTCGAAGTTGGGGATTGAAATGTCAACGCCGAAGGGTGTTTCTTCCGGAAAACCCATGCCGGCATCGACGATGATCATCTCATCGCCATAGCGGATTCCCATGCAGTTCATGCCGAACTCACCAATTCCGCCAAGTGGTACTATTTCTAATCTGTTCAAAATATTGCCCTATACAAAAAGGTGATTCTACCATAGAAAGCCAATTAGCAATTGAATCTTGACAAAATAATAATGCTTTGATTAACTAACAGACGACAATTTGAGGGGAGTAGATAGCCTATAACCGGGTTTGCCGCTGTCGTCATTACGATCGTTTTTGTCGGGAACGATCCGGCGCGGCTAAGAAAATATCGAGACCTTTTACGACGATTAATTTGATCGGTCGTGAAGGTCTTTTTCCTTTTACGGCTGCAAAAAAGGAGATTTGCAGATGTTGTTCCCTTTTGCTGAATACTGGTGGTTTTACGGCGTTTTCCTGCTTTTTGTGCTTTTCATGCTTGCCCTGGACCTCGGTGTCTTTAATCGAAAGGCACACGTCGTTTCATTCAAAGAAGCGGCAACGTGGAGTGTCGTCTGGGTAGTATTGGCACTCGCATTTTGTTTCGGATTCTATCAATACACCCTCGCCGAATTCGGTGATCCGATAGCGAGGACGGCGGCGCTCGAATTTCTCACCGGATATGTGATCGAATACTCGCTTTCGGTGGACAATATCTTCGTCTTCGTTCTGGTCTTCAGCTATTTCGGCATTCCAGCAAAATACAAGCACCGAGTGCTCTTTTACGGAATTCTGGGCGCGCTGGTTTTCCGAGCGATATTTATCGCCCTTGGATCGGCGCTGATGCAGTTTCACTGGGTGATCTATCTGTTCGGCGGGTTCCTGATCATGACGGGCATAAAAATGATCTTTTCGGGCAAGGAAGAGATCGAGCCCGAGAAGAATCTGCTGATCCGGCTTTTCAAGCGGATAATGCCGGTCGATCATGAGATCGACGGGAAGAGCTTTTTTAGAAAAGTCGGCGGTGTCTGGCACGCGACGCCCTTGTTCATCGCGCTTCTTTTTCTCGAAGCAACCGACATAATATTCGCGGTGGATAGCGTTCCGGCAATCTTCGCTATCACAAAAGAACCGCTGATCGTGTTCACGTCGAATATCTTTGCGATCCTTGGCCTTCGGTCGATGTATTTTATGCTTGCCGGCGTGATCAACAAATTCCACCTTATTCAATATGGTCTGGCGGTCGTGCTGATCTTTGTCGGACTGAAAATGGTTTGGCTGAACGACGCGTTTGGCGGCAAGTTCCCGATCACTTGGTCGTTGGCGATAATCGTTGCGGCGATCGGCGGCTCGGTCATTCTTTCGCTTATATTTCCGGCCGCTCCGATCGTGCCGGAATCCAAACCCGAGGGATCACGGGAGCCGGATGATGTTGTTTAGTGTGAGCCAATCGTCGAGGCTGAGTTCCTCCGCCCGGCACTTTGGATCGATACCGGCTCGCTCAAGTGCCCCGGCATAGTTCGGAACCGAGGCCTTCAAATTGTTCGCGATCGTTTTTCGTTTCTGCGCAAATGCGGCCGAGATCAGTTGGCGAAGGCCTTCTTCAGACGGGCTTTTTACTTTTGGCGTGAGTCGGATGACCGAGCTCCAAACTTTCGGAATCGGACGAAAAGCGTCTGGCGGAACATCTAAAAGGCGCTCGATATCAAACGCCGCCTCAGTCAGGACCGTGAGGAAACCCCGTTCCGAATGATGGGGAGCAGCCGTTATGCGATCAACGACCTCGCGCTGAAGCATAAGGACGATCTTCGTGAAAATTTCCCTCTGCTCCGCGAGCCTTTGGAGGACCGCGGTCGAAATATAGTAAGGCAAATTCGCGACGAGTTTTATCGGAACACGATGGTCGGGCGAGAAATTTAGCTTTTGCAGGACATCAGCAAAATTTACCGTCAAAACGTCCAGTTCGATCAGGTGAAGGTTTTTCGAACTTCCAAAAGTTTCGATTAGCGGTTCGATAAGGTCGCGGTCGATCTCGATTGCCACGATTTCGGCCCCCGAACGTACGAGTTTTTCCGTCAAGGCTCCGCGGCCGGGGCCTATCTCAAAGACGATATCGACAGAGTTTGGTTCGACCGCATCGACGATACGCGCAACCACATTCGGATCGCAGAGAAAGTTCTGGCCAAGTGAACGTTTTGCTCGGGGCAGTGAAGGCTTATTCATTTCCGTTTGCGATTCGATAGCCCGTTATTTCGATGTCGTCGCCGAGACGGGTTACTTCGATGTTCGACAACCGAAGGGCTTCCTCAAGCTGTGAGACGCCTTTTCCCCCGATCGCGGCCGGAGCCTCGTTGCCGCCAATGATGATCGGAGCACACAGCAGCGTGACCTTGTCCACAAGCCGAGCATCCACAAAAGCTCCGGCAACTGCGGTTCCGCCTTCGACAAGGACGGACTGGATCTCGCGTTTATAAAGCTCGGTAAGCACGCCCGAAAGATCTCTCGCCCCGCCCTCTATGGGGACGACCTCAACGCCCTTGTCCGTCAGCCGGCTGACGCTCTTCGGGTCGATACAGTTTGTGAAAACGATCGTTGGTGCCTGATCCGTCGTTGATGCAAGCGTGGAATCGGGCGGCAGCCTGAGGCGATTATCGAGAATTACCCGGACTAGCGGCCGGAGCCTCGGTTTGCCGCTGCGGTCGGTCAGGCTTGGGTTGTCAACGACCGCGGTGTTTGCGCCTACGAGGATCGCGTCGTGCTCATGCCTCAGCTCCTGAACCCGGTTCCGTGCCTCGTCGCCGGACAAACCCGTCGATGCGCTTTTCTGCAAGGAAATTCTGCCGTCGAGAGACATCGCAAGTTTTAGGTGGACGAACGGTCGCCCCTTCCTGTGCCAGCAGATAAATTTCTCATTCAGTCTGGATGCTTCATCGTCAAGTATGCCCGTCACAACCTCGATACCGGCGTTTCGCAACCGTTTGAAGCCCTTTCCTGAAACAAGCGGATTTGGATCTTCGATCGGGCAAACGACACGAGTGATCCCGGCGTCTATCAGGGCCTCGGTGCACGGCGGTGTTTTGCCGTGATGGTCGTGCGGTTCAAGCGACACATATGCAGTGCCGCCCTTCGCTATTTCGCCCGCTTGTTCAAGGGCTATCGCTTCGGCGTGGACGATGTTGCTTTTTTTGTAGGTGCCTTCGCCGATGACGTTTCCGTCCGGGGACACGATGACACAACCAACGAGCGGATTGGGCGAGACCAATCCGATTCCGCTGGCCGCAAGCCCGAGAGCTTTGGCACTGTAAGTTAGGTCGGTTTCTACGGGTTTTGCCAAAATAAGAGTTCCTAGAATTTGTCAATAACCAGTGCCCGCGATCCACTCAAGAAATCAGTTTTTTGCAGTGGTTAGTGACAAGTGGTTAGTTCATAGTTTCGATCTGTCTTCGCGGTGCTTTTAAAATTTGCTGTCGTTCACTCGGTGGCTCTAGTTAAATAAACCGTTAACGTAACTCTCGGCGTCAAATATCATCAGGTCGTCAACCTGCTCACCGATTCCAACATAACGTATCGGCAATTTTAGTTCTTTCGCAATCGCCACGGCGATCCCGCCTTTTGCGGTTCCGTCCAGCTTTGTGATGACGAGGCCGGTCACGTCGGCAACCTTTGTGAATTGACGCGCTTGTTCGAGGCCGTTTTGGCCGGTGACGGCGTCGATAACGAGCAGGGTTTCATGCGGAGCGTCCTGGACCTCGCGGCCGGCGATCCGTTTCATCTTTTCCAGTTCGGCCATCAGGTTTGACTTGTTGTGAAGCCGGCCGGCCGTGTCAACGATAAGGACATCCGCTTCCCTTGCCTTTGCCGCCTGGAGCGCGTCGAACAGCACCGCGGCCGGGTCAGTTCCCTGTTTTTGCTGGATGATCGGCACGCCTGCTCGATCCGCCCAGATCTCAAGCTGGTCGGAAGCAGCCGCGCGGAATGTGTCGGCGGCACAGATCAGGACCTCGTTTCCTTCGTTCTTTATTCGCTGTGAAAGTTTCCCGATCGTAGTCGTTTTTCCAACGCCGTTAACTCCGACGACCATCAACACGTACGGTTTGATCGAATCGGCCACAGCGGTTTCGGATGCGACACCGTGATCTTTCGAGTGCTGCAAAATATCAAGCAGCTCGTTCTTCATAACGGCCTTCAGAGCGGCCAGATCGCTAATTTCCTGTCGCGAAACTCCTTTTCTGATCGCTTCCAAAACTTGCAGCGTTGTCTGAACGCCGATATCGGTCGAGATCAACATTTCTTCGAGTTCGTCAAGCAGTTGCTCGTCTATCTGCTTTCGGCCTTCAAAGATCGTATCAAGTTTTGTGTTGATCGAATCGCGCGTCTTTGCTATCGCCTTTGAAAAGCGGACGCCGATCTCTTTCTCGACCGCTTCGTCCTGCCTCTGCAGCTCCTCGATCGACTTGTCGAGGCCCAGCGTGGATGTCGAAAACTTATCTTCTTTATTTCTGCGCCAAAAGAATGCCATATGTTAATGCCTATAAATTATGCAGCCGTGCAAAACCCTAAGTATAAAAAAATATCGTGCGTCGAACAACGCACGATACTTTTTGCAAGAAAATCTTCTCGGCTTTACCGGTACAGTTTCAGCCGGTCGGCCGATTTGAACAGAGCGTATCCGATCACACAGAAAAAGACAACCCAAAAATAGAATCCGATAAAACTGCCGATGGCGATCGCGGGAATGTTGCCGACACGCGGCAGGGCAAGAGGCGAAAGTACGGCGGCAAGAATTCCTTGGATGACCGCCGAGGCGAGACCGATCACCAGGCCCATGAGCAATATTTTCACGTAGGTGCCTCCCAGCCGCCGCATCGTGTCGATTCCGACAATTGGATTGACCGTTGCCATAAACGAACGTGAATATCCGGCTACCGCGCACGCAGCCGGAAAATAGATCAACCCCCACAATAGGGCTAATAAGCCGATCACAACAACCGGGGCAGCGATCCGTAGAAGACCGGTAAACATCTCCCGGTATTGAGTTTCCGCATCAGTCGCAGACTCAACCTTTCCCGCCCGGGCGTTATTCAGCGACCTTTCAAGATCGGCCAGCTCTTCATCTGAGGTCTGGGCCGGAGCTAGATCAGTTGCCGGAGGGGCAGCGGAATCCGCCGCGGCGACCTCTCCTTGTTTTTGGGCCACCAGCCGGTCATTGTGCTGCTTGACCTTTTCCAACAAACCCTTGACTTCCTGCGATTGTTGAACCGTGCGGTCCGGCGAATAAAGTTCGGTCCCCGGAATGCGGGAGACCTGCTCGTTGAATTTTTTCGTTTGGTCGCTGGCGGAGCTAAAGACCATATAGCCGCCGATCGCGGCCACGAGAAAAAACGGCCCAAATGAAGAAAGATACACGCCAATACTCAGAAAGAACGGGTGCACCACGTCGTCCCAGATGGAAAAATCTTCAAAACTGGGCATGAAATCGGCGTCCAGTTTTCCCTGTGTGAAGTTCGTGACGGTGTTGGCAAGCACACCGAATGTGAGCATATTGGCAAGCATCGCACAAACGATCGCCGCTCCGATCAAAACCATTCCTCCCATTGACGAAGCCGACCGTCCGATGGTGAAAAACATAAACATCAGGCCGCCGAAAAAAAGGCTCGCCTTAAAGTTGAACGGGTGAGTGAGTGCATTGCTCAGATCGGCGATGCCGAAGCCTTCGTTTGAGGATCTGGCGGCAACCGTTGATCTTATGCTCATTTCGGCGGTTTCCTTTACCGACCGGCACATTGATCCGCAGTCAGGACAGATCCGCACGTTACCGCCGTAAGATCGCGGGCAGGCCTTGCAAAGTTCAATATTACACGCTGAACAGATCCACGCGACCGGCACGGATGGATGGTTCTTACATTCGCCGGGTAGTGCGGCAGGCAGGTTCAAAGTCTTTGGCGGTATTATTGCCTGAGACTGAGTCGGGGGAATATTCTCCGCTGTGTTGACCGTCACCGCGACCTCGCCGGGTTTTTCCGCTATATCGAGCGGCTCCGGTTCAGTAATGGTTTGCACGATGGGCATTGGCTGGCCATTCGCTCTCGCATTAAAGAATGGTATCAACGCGGGAACCTTTCGGGCTTCGATCCAGCGGAGATTTCCTTTGCGGATCTTGTCTTCCGGCTGCAGCGAGCCCTCATCTATCCATTCGGGCAGATCACCAAGCTGGGCCTCGTATATCCGACCGTCGACCTCGACCTGCCAGATCTCTTTTTGACTTTCCAAATTCATTCTTTTTCGAAAGTAATTACCAAAGGACAAGGATGTCGTCGTCCACCGGTTCCGGAACGGTCTGCGGCCGAGGCTCTGTTTTGGCGGGTGATGCGGTGCGAGGTGCGGTGCGGTTATTCACGATCCCCGCCGTATCTTTATGTTCATTGAGGAATTTGACCAAACCGTTGGCGATGTCGCCCGATTCGCAACCGCGAACGAGTGCGTCAACCACCCTTGGGTCGTAACGTGTCCCAACAAAACTCTTGATCCGCTCAAGTGCATCGGGCAGGAGCATACCTTTTTGATAGGGACGGTCAATGGTCATTGCGTCAAATGTGTCCGCGACGGATACGATCTTCGCCTGCAGCGGTATTTCGCTATCGGAAAGGCCTTGCGGATAGCCTTTGCCATTGACCATTTCGTGATGCATGTACATACCCGGCAGAAAGTCCTTCATTGCCGGTATCTGCGACATTATTTTGAAGCCTTTCTGCGGATGGGTTTTCATCACTTCGAATTCTTCGTCTGTGAGGGCGGCGGGCTTTTTGAGGATAGCGTCGTCGATAGCGATCTTGCCTACGTCGTGAAGCAAAGCACTGATTCGCAAGGTTTCAAGTTCTTCAGCCTCCAACCCAAGCTGTTTGCCGATCCCCACGGAAATTCGCGCAACCCGTTCCGAATGACCGCGAGTGTATTTATCTTTCCCATCGATCGCCGCCGCGAGTGCCTTGACCGTCCCGACAAACAGTTCCCGGTTCTCGGCAGCCGCCTTTGCAAGCCGAGCTATTTGCTCTTCGACCTTGTCGGTCATCAGATTGAACGAGTTGCCAAGAGTTCCGATCTCGGTTATGTTTCCGGCATCAACACGCGTGGTCAGGTCGCCGGCGGCGATCTTTTCAGCGGCTGCCGAAAGCTTAAGCAGGGGCGAGGCAAGCGTGCGGGCTGCAAGGGACCCGATCAGCATTGCAAAGAACGCAAATGCAAGACTGATCATCCAGGTCTGCGAGCGCATTTCGCCAACCGAGGCAAGGGCCTTTCGTTCGTCCTGCATCGTGATAACACCGAAGGTTGTTGCGGAGCCGAACCTGACGGTCGAATAGGCCCCGATCATATCGTAGGAATTACCGCCAAACTCGGCGGTGAACGGCACGAGCCCCGACTGTATTTGCCGGTTGGATTGCTGCCATTCATCGACGATCTTCAGGTCCGAAAGAGACTTCTGCGAATCGACAAGGCCGGGATCCGGATGGAAGATGGCTTTTCCGGCCTGGTTCACGACAAATATTATTGGCAAGCCGCCTGTCCACAGCTGTTCTTCCGTCTGGTTGGAGGCCCCGACAATATTTCGAGCAATCTCACGCAGGGACACCACGGCTACGACCGATGCGATCGACCGGTTATCTACATTGACCTGAGAGACCATCGCGACCACAGATTCGCCGCTCGATTCGGATCTTCTTGGTGGGCCCATGAACAAATCGTGAGTGCCGGCGGCGGCAAGGGCATCCGATGCGATCGATTCCAGTTCGCCCTTTTCGATCGCTCCAGGCCTGTAGAGTGATAGGGTTTCCGCGCCCACGGGCTTCAGATAGATAGCAAGAAGATTCGGGTCTTTTTGCAGTGTATCGCTCAATTTTTGCTCGGTGCGAGGGGACGAAAGGAGTTTTAGATCATCTGAAAGTTCGAGACCTGTAGATAGACTCTTGACCACATCTCCGTATCGCTGGCCGAACATTTCGATCTGCCGGGCTTTTTCCTGCACTAACTGGATCTGATATCGGTTCTCTACTGCACGAAGCTCGCTTGCGCTTCGTCCGGAAAGGAACCAGCCGGTAAGAAGCAGCGGTATCAGCCCGACAAGAAGAAGGGTAAAAACGACGAAATATACGAGGCTTATTTTGGTAGGTTGGTACGGCATGGGGGAAGGACCGGGGAGGCCCATCGCTTAAATTGTACCTTATCGGGAATTGGGTGGTCAACAAGATTTAACAGTTCTCAGTGTGTGGTTCGGGCGGATCGCAAGGAGTTAGACACGCTTCACGATCACTAAAGTAATATCATCATTTGCGGGAGCGGTTTTGGTAAAAGCGGAAAGAGCGGCTTCGACCTTATCCCGGAGGCCGGCGGCGGACGCGGTGAGATTGTTTTGAATGACCGAGGCAAGCCGATCAAGCCCAAATTCATCTTCATCAATATTATTTGCTTCTGAAACGCCGTCGGAATAGATAACCAGGACCTCACCGGGCATAAGCCGGGCTTCACCCAGCTCAAACTCTGCCGTGGGGATAATTCCGAGTGGAAAGCCGCCTGAAGATAGCTGTTCGATGCTGCCGTCTTTTCTGCCGATCAGCGGCGGGTTGTGGCCCGCGTTGATATATTTCAACGAACCATCCGCCGGGTCAAGTTCGGTCGCAAACAAGGTAACGAAACGATTTGCGGGCGTGTTATCGGCCAGATACTGGTTGACCGAACTTACGGTCTGCTCAAGAGAACTCCGCGCCGAAACCTGAGCATGAATGGCGGCGTGAAGGCTGGACATCAGCAGGGCGGCAGCGGTCCCTTTTCCCGAGACATCTCCAAGAGCGACAAGCATCCGCCCGTCGTCGCGTTCGATAAAGTCATAGTAATCCCCGCCGATCTCGTAACACGAAAATGAGATGCCCTGAAACTCGTATCCTGGAACTTCCGGTGGGCCCGATGGCTGGAACCGCTGCTGAATCTCAGTCGCAAGCTCAAGTTCCCTTTCCATTCGCTCCCGCTCAAGCCGTTCCTCGAGAAGTGTCGCGTTCTCCACCCTAATAGAAGCAACCGACGCAAGTGTTGTGAGAATATTGAGGTGTTCTTCCGAGAAGGTCGCCTCGTAGGTCGGTGAATCTGCATAGATGAGGCCGAATATATTCCGTTCATCGACGCTCAACGGGACGGCCAAAACGGAGCGGATCCCCGACAAGGCCATTGTCTGGCTGGCGAATCTGGGATCATGCTGAGCGTCGGCCGTAAGCACTGATTTTCCGTTGAGCAACACCTCATCCATGACCGTCCGGCTTACACGGACCTCCTCGATTATCTCTTCTTTTCCACGAATACGGGCGACCCTTATCTTCATCGCTTCCGCATTCTCGTCATCACGGAGCATGATCACGCAGCGCTCGGCCGGAACGGCCTCAAACACCAGCGACGCAACCTGGTTTAGCGTTTCATCCAGGCCGCTGGCAGACAGCAGGGCAACGCCCACCTTGCTTATCAGGCCAAGGAGTTCGGTGCGTGAAGAGAACTGACCTTTTAGCAGTTCGGTAGTCGGTATGCGGCGATGCTGGAAGGAGATCGTTTTAGACGGGTCAAGCGCTTCCGTGCTGTCAGAGATCAGCATCGAAGCCGAGAGATTCGCCGGTTTTTCATCGTCGAAGATGATCGTGGTCTCGCCGATCTGGATCTCTCCACCCGGCAGCAGCGGGATCGAATTTTTGACAGCCGCTCCGTTGTACCGGGTCCCGTTCGCTGATCCGAGGTCCTGCAGCCAATAGCCGTCGCCTTCCTTGCGCACTTCGGCGTGCAGTCGGGAGGCGAACGCATCGGGAATACAAACGTCACTCCGAGCCGAACGGCCGATGGTGGTCCGCAGTCTCGAAAGCGGAATAACTTCCGCCGCCTGATCAGCATTCTTGAAAACCAACTGGGGCATATTGAAAACTATTTGTACTTCCTCTCCGCAAAAATCACAACGGTTCCGAATAGATAATCATGAAGTGCGCGGCCAGGTCGGTTAAAAACAGAAAGCAAAAAACCCGTTCCAAAACTTGCCATGGTGAAACCGTAACCCAGCATTTGCCGGAGCACTGTCCGTCCAACGCCGGCCTGCTTACCGTCGATTCGTACTATCTTTAAACCGGTTATTGCTTTTCCTATCGATTGCCCACTGAAAATTGGCAAAACGATAAAGTTGGTCAGGCCGATGAGGATCGCGATCAACCAGCCGGTGTCGTTGAGGCTGCCGCCAACAAGTCGAGACCCGTCGTTTCCGAAATATCGGCTAAGCAGCATCATTCCAACCGGAGCTGCGAGGACGAGAATATAGTCGATAAGAATGGCACCGCACCGAAGAAAGAACGGCGCGGCAACCCGCTCCGGCTCAAAATTTACAATTATTTCGTTGTTTCGCGTGGTTCGGATGACTGTGGTGCCCGCCTTTGAACTCATAATCAGCAGAATTCTTAACCAAGAATAAAATGAAGTGTGGCGTCACCTAAACGGATCCGGTCGCCGGCCGACAATACTTGCGGCTGATTGGGAGGCAACCGGAACGATTCGGCCATTGTGCGGGAGAGGATCGTCCCGTTAGATGAGCCAAGATCTTCCACAAGAAAATTATTTCCGTCGCGCCATATTCGGGCGTGACGACGAGAGATCTTTGTCTGCGGATCATACTTGGAAAGGTCGACTTCCGGAAAAATATTTGACATCGGATCACGGCGACCGAGCAAATTATCGTCCTTTTGGAGCGAGAATGCCGGAGCATTCAGTTCACTTGTTCCTTCAATTACCAGCTTTGCCGTAAAAGCTGTCTGAGAGTATATCTCCGCGTGAACACCCTGTTGAGCGATCGGCTGCTTGGCCCCGCAAAAAGCGCAGAACATATCAGTAGCGACGATCCGCTGGCCGCAGAAACCGCAGAAAACACTCTGGTTGGAAAGACTTACCGACGTAGGAACTTCGCTGACGCCGTACGTAACGATACCGGCTTTTAGCTTCAACAGATGATCTTCAAGAACGTCCCGCATCTCCGCCGCGGAATGAAATCGCTCATCGGCGTTATACTGGACCGCCTTCATTATCAGCCGTTCGATCTGGTCCGACAACTGCGGATTTAATTGCCGAGGACGCGGATTCTTCTGAAAATCAAAGATCAAAAGCGGATTGCTTTGCGGATCAGCACCGGTCACAAGGTGGAACATTGTCGATCCAAGACTGTAAATATCCGAACGCGGTTCCACATTTCCGCTGAATAACTCAGGCGGAGCATAACCCATCGTCCCGACAGCGGTAACACCCTTTTGTTCCTTCTGACTGATCGAGCGGGCAATGCCGAAATCTATCAGCATGGCCCGGCCGGAATTGCCATCGATCATAATGTTCGAGGGCTTCAGATCACGATAAACAATCGTAGATGGTTGATTATGGAGATAGTCGAGCACATCGATTATCTGAACCGCCCATTCGCAAACACTTTTTTCATCGACCCGTCCCTCGGGTGCCGACCGGAGCCGCGAAGAAAGATCCCCACCCGAGATGTACTTCATCACCAGATAAAACCGGCATTCCTTCTCATCGTAAAAATAATCGTAGATGGTTGGGATCGAAACATGGTCGAGCGAGGAAAGTATCATCGACTCACGCTTAAAGTCGTTTATCGCTTTTTCCTGCTGTTCCTCCTCGATATGCGTCTGGACCATTTCCTTTACGGCCCGAAGCACGCCGCCAAGGTTATTGTCGCTTGCGAGGTAAACGGCCCCCATGCCACCGCCGCCGATCTTTCGAATGATCTCGTAGCGCCCGTTCAGGATCGTGCCCTCGGCCAACGGTTTTAGTTTTGCGTTCCTTTTTCCATCGGTTTCGCCGCCGCCGATGCTGTTGGAGGTTGACGAAATCGCACCGTCCGCCGCACTCGGCTCCTCTGAGATCTGATCGACTGGTTTCGGTACATCATCAACGCTCTGGTATCCGGGATGCAGTTGGGTTTCTATATTTTCATTCCTGTCGGCTGTTCCCGGCTCCATTATTCTGACCGAATCGAACATAGACTGGGATTGATAGCTATCGAACGAGCTAAGATCGTCCATTGGCTTTTCGATCCCGTCCGACAGTATTGCCGGCGAAGGAATGTCATCATCGGAAACTTCGGCACTTCCGGACGGTTTTTCATCCGGCTCGACCGAAGATGCCTCAATTTCCTGCTGAGAAGCTTCTGGAATGGGGCTTTCGATCTCCGGGGCGGAGACGGGCGTGCTGAAGGCCGACCCGCTCATACTAATCATTGTATCAACCAGATCGGCGGCGGGTTCATCGGCAGCCTCCGCGGCGTCGGAATTTGCGGGGACCAGCGATTCCGCCGCCGGATCAGCGGAAGGTTCAGCCGCTTCCGGTGTTTTTGTTTCGGCACTCTGTTCGATCTCCTCCGCGGAGTATTCGGATGTAGAGGACGGCTGCATATTGCCTTCGGTCCGGCCAAAATCGGAAAGAATCGCCGGGGGCGGAATGTCGTCGATCGCCGGGACCGATTCAATGTCTATTTTATCTTCCTGGATGCTTTCAACAGGCAGGTTCTCAACCTGCGGCCCGTTCTCCGGAACGGGAAGACCGGTTTCAGGAGTCTCACTTTCCGCGGATGCCAAAGACTGCTTTGCGAGCGCATCGGCCTCCTCGGGCGAGATCATGATCGTGCTTTCCATTGAGTCATCGACAGGTTCAGCGGCACCCGTTGACAGGCTGATGCCGCAATAGGGACAAAACGCTTCCCCGCCCTCGACCGACGAACCGCATTCGTGACATATGACTGATTTATTTGCGCCCAATGGAGTAATGAACCTCAGTTACTGAATAATATTGAATCGAAGGAACGTCTTGCCTACAATTATTTCATCGCCCTCGGTCAAGACCTGTGGACTGCCCGGCAAAAGGCGGCGGCCACGATTCAAAAAAGTGCCGTTTGTCGAGCCCAGGTCCTCGATCATGTGAATGTTGCCTCGATAAGTGATTCTAGCGTGACGCCGCGAAACCTTGGCGTCAGGGTCGTGTGCATCAAGGTCCACATCCGGGAAGATGCCGTTATCGGCATCCCACCTTCCAAGATAGGATTCCTCGGCGGTTAGCTGGAACTCAGTATCGGCGGATTCACCTCGCTCGATAATAAGCCGGGCATGAGTACCGCGATTCGATCTCGATTCGACCTGCTCGCCATGCTCGGAAAACTCAAATTCCTTTTCGCCGATCGGTGGCACACCCACAGAAGTAACCTGCGCAGCCTTTGCTACCGGGTTGCCAAGTTCGGCCGACACAACGCTTTCGCCCGGGCCTCCGTTCGATCCGGAGGTTGATTCGGGCCACGTTTCCATTCGGGTTCCGCACTGATCGCAAAAGCGCGATCCATCCGGATTTTCCTTAGAACAGGTCTGGCAACTGATCATTACAATTCAACAGAAACTGCCGGGGTCCCACCGCAACATACTACTTAAAACGACCTGAGTGTAGTGTACCCGTTTATTTGTTTTTCGTAAATGCTGACCGCCAGCGTACCAAATCGACAGACCACGAACAAAGCGTTACTCTTTCGGAAGGAGCAGCTACTTTTTTGAAACTTCAAAAAGACGCGTTTCGTAATAACTGCTTGACGCACGAAATCAATTCACATTTTTAGATTTTGTTTAGTTCATCGACTTTTTGATACTGAGGATAATCGACTATGGCACTTAGCCGTAAGAAAAAGATAATTATTGGCTCATCGATCGGGGCACTTTTGCTGATCGTCATTATCGCTAGCGTTTTTGCTACGCGGAAGGACACGCCCGAGGTGACCGTTGTAAAGCTTGAGACTCGGCCGGAACTTCGGTCCACGGTCACATCGTCCGGCGAGGTTCGCCCGATCCAGTTCATGAATCTGACAAGTGAGGTTCAGGGCAAGATCGAGGAGATCACGAAAAAAGAGGGCGATGTTGTCCAAAAAGGCGAAGTGCTGGTCAGGCTCGATCCGAATCAGCTTGAGTCGAGCACCGACGCTCAGCTTGCCGCGTTTCAATCGTCCCAGGACGACGTAAGGGCGTCGCAATCTCAGGTATCGGCAGCCCAGAACAATCTCGCCCAGGCCCAGCAGGCCCTTAATCAGGCCCAGGTCGCGATCGATTCCGCCCGTCAAGGCGTGATCACATCACAGACCGAGGTTGATCGAGCGCAGGTCGAGGTAAAGGCCGCCGAACGCGAAATGAAACGGAATGAGCAGTTGCTTGAAAGCGGTGTAATTGCTCGTAAGGAATTCGATGAAGCTCGTGACCGGGTCGAAAATGCAAGGGCTTCTTTGGATACCGCAAAAGCGCGGCTTGAATCTCAGCGCATCGCGGTAAAGGATTCACAGGCGCGCCTTGCATCGCAGCAGGTGGTGGTCCGCGATGCACGCCGTGCGGTTGATTCGGCGGGGATAAATGTTAATTCAAGCCAGTCGCGTGCCGATCAACAGGCAGCCGTTCTTCGCGGATCGCGTAACCAGCGGGATAAGTCCGTGGTAGTTGCGCCGATCAACGGTGTCATCGCGGAGATCCCTTCCAAGGTCGGTACCTTTGCTGTGGCCGGGCTGTCCACGACCGCACTTCTTACGATCGCCGATATGTCCTCGGTCAACGTGGAGGTAAAAGTTGACGAGACCGAGATCGACAAGGTTGAGGTGGGACAGAAAGCAAAGATAAAGGTGGACGCTTTTGGTGAAAATGAACTCGAAGGCGAGGTTCTGCAGAAAACACCACTTGCCGTGGGTAAATCGCAAACAAGCGGCGGTCTTTCGACTAATATTAATGTACAGGAAGCAAAGGAATTTCGGGTCGTGATCCGGCTCGTAAATTTGACGGATGAAATGCAGTCCTCCTTGCGGCCGGGTATGAGCGCAACAGCAGTGATTACTACTAAGACAGCGGAAAACGTGATCGCGGTGCCGCTCCAGGCGGTTGTTGAAAAGAAGCCGGAAGGCGACCAGGGTTCAAATTCAGTCCCTAACGCACCGACGTCGGCCGAGAAACCAAAACCTATAAAAGGCGTTTACGTTCTGGATGGAAACAAGACAAAGTTCGTACCGGTTGAAACCGGCATCACGGGCGAGTCCGATATTCAGATACTATCGGGCTTGAGCGCCGGGCAGGAGGTGATAACCGGTCCGAGCCGCATTCTAAACACTCTGAAAGAGGATACCGTCGTCAAGAAACAGGAAAAGAAAGATGGCGCGCCGGCGAAGACCTAAATGCCGAACTAAGATCGCGAATGTACAGATTCATGGAAAATGAAAACGGCGGGCCGGAAAAAGCTCAGGCAAGTGTAAATGGGTCGGGCGAGAACCTGATCTTAATGAAAAACATCTGGAAAACATACCAGATGGGGGTCGAAGAGCTGCACGCTTTGCGTGACGTCACGTTCCGTGTCGATAAAGGTGAGTATCTGGCGATCATCGGACCGTCGGGTTCGGGGAAATCAACCCTTATGAACCTGATCGGGTGTCTCGATTCGCCCACGAAAGGTGAGTACTGGATCAACGGCAATCTCGTTTCCAAAATGACGGATGATGAACTCGCCCGCATCAGGAACAAAGAGATCGGCTTTGTATTCCAAACTTTTAATCTGCTGGCCCGGGCCACCGCGCTGCACAATGTCGAGCTGCCGCTAATATATGCCGGAATGCGGGCGGGTGAGCGGAACGATAAGGCACAGGCCGCATTGGCATCCGTCGAACTTGGCGACCGCGTCGGCCACAGGCCTAACGAGCTCTCGGGCGGACAGCGGCAGCGTGTCGCTATTGCCCGGGCATTGGTCAACCACCCTTCGATCCTTCTTGCCGACGAGCCGACCGGAGCCCTTGATTCAAAGACCAGCGTCGAGATCATGGCGCTTTTCGAGAAATTGCATGCCGAGGGTAATACGATCATCGTTGTTACCCACGAACACGACGTTGCCGACCGGGCCCATCGCGTGATCACGATCCGCGACGGCCAGATAGAAAAAGACGAAAAAACAAGATAAATGGATCAAGTGCCGGCCTTTGTTTCAGCCGTTTTTATGATAACGGCTTTCGTAACAGTCGGTATCTTTTTGTACGCTGTCCGGTCGATCGAAGATGATCCCGGGGCTGCGAAAATACTGCTTTTCCTGGTCCCTTTTTGGCTGATATTCCAATTTGTAATATCGTCGGGCGGTTTTTATGTCAATACGACATCCTTTCCGCCGCGGCTGTTTTTATTAGGAGTTTTTCCCGCCCTGCTTCTCATTCTTGGTCTGTTCGTCTTTGCTCGCGAAACGGTCGTCTCGGCCCTTTCATTAAAAATTCTAACTATAATTCACGTCATCAGGATCCCTGTCGAATTGACGCTTTCCTGGCTGGCCACAGCCGGGGTTGTGCCCGAGATCATGACGTTTCACGGCACGAATTTTGACATTGTGTCAGGTTTGACCGCACCGGTTGCTTTTTATTTTACTTTTCAGAGAACCAAATTCAGCCGGTATGCGCTGCTCTTTTGGAATCTTGCGGCCCTCGGGCTTGTCCTCAATATCGTGATCACGGCCATCCTGTGCATACCGTCGCCTATCCAGAAACTTGCCTTCGATCAACCGAATGTCGCAGTACTTTACTTCCCGTATGCCTGGCTTCCGACGATCATTGTACCGATCGTACTCTTCGCACATTTTGCGTCGATCTACCAACTGCTCACTGGCCGGGAAACCAAAACCTTATAAGTTTTTTTGCGTATTAACTTAAGGAAAGACTAAAATTACTTAAGAGATGAATTTTGCCGAAACTTTAAGATTGGCCCTATCGGCGATTTGGGCGCACAAGCTCCGGTCCTTCCTGACCCTGTTAGGAATGATAATCGGAGTGACGGCCTTTATGGTCGTATTCTCGGTTTTACAGGGTTTTAATGCGTACATTGACGAAAAGATCGCCGGGATCGGTTCGAACTCATTTACCATCCAAAGGTTTAATTTTGATGACTTCAAGGATACGGACACTATCGCTGAAGCACAGCGCCGCAACAAGGAACTGACTTTAGAGGACCTTGAGTATATTCGTCAAAGGATGCAGGTGATCAGCAAGATCGGCGCTAAATCAGGCGGTAACCGGCGCGACGTAAAGGCTGGTGCCCAGACCATGGAGTCGGTTTCGGTGGACGGAGCGGAACCTGTGATCGGCGAGATCGAAAATACGGATGTTCTTGACGGCCGCTA
This sequence comes from Pyrinomonadaceae bacterium, assembly GCA_041745075.1. Classification (GTDB taxonomy): domain Bacteria; phylum Acidobacteriota; class Blastocatellia; order Pyrinomonadales; family Pyrinomonadaceae; genus OLB17. The sequence goes on from JBGTJP010000041.1 coordinate 21,689, forward strand.
TTTCACAGACTCGGAGAATACTAACTCAATGCGGGTCGCGTTCATCGGTACTGACGTGGCGGACACATTGTTCCCGCGCGGAGGAGCCGTAGGCCAGGAGATCAATATTCGAGGAATTCCCTATCGTGTTATAGGGGTTCGCGTAGCAAAGGGAACCGTTTTCGGTCAGCCGCAGGATGCGTTTGTTCAGTTGCCGTTGAAGACGTTCGGTTCGAATTTCGGCGGTTTTCGCGGGAGTAGATATTTGTATTTTGTGGGAACGGCACCCTCGGACAATTTGTTCAAAGATGCCGTCGATGAGGCCCGCACTCTTATGCGGCTTAGAAGAAAGCTGGAATTTGGAGAAAAGGACGTGTTTGGTATCGTCACTCCCGACGCAATATCAGGCCTGCGCGACAGTTTGTTCGGCACCACTTTCATAGTTATTCTCGCGGTCCCCGCCATTGCCCTTTTGGTTGGAGCGATCGTAATCATGAACATAATGCTTGTTGCTGTTACCGAACGCACAAAAGAGATCGGTATCAGAAAAAGCCTGGGGGCCCGCCAATCAGATATTTTGAAGCAATTTCTCTACGAGGCCGCGACACTATCAGCGATCGGAGGTCTATTTGGGCTATTCCTCGCTCAAGTTATAGGGCTGATCATAAGCTCGCTTTTCATTGAAACGCGGATACCATGGTATGCGGCAGTCATTGCGATCGGAGTTTCCGCTTTTGTCGGGATCCTGGCTGGCCTATTTCCTGCCTGGAAGGCGGCCCAGTTGGACCCGATCGAGGCACTAAGGGCAGACTAAGACGATGCTGAATTTTTTAGCCGGCAGCTTTTATGAAAACCTTAAGATGGCTCTGGACACGCTCCGGAAGAACAAGCTGCGTTCTTTTTTAACCATTGTCGGAGTTGTGGTCGGCGTGATAACGGTGATGCTGATCTCTTCGATAATCAGTGGAATAAATGTAGCGATCGAAAAAGAGGTCGAATCGTTCGGAACCCGCTCGATATTTCTTTACAAGTACAATATAGGTTTTTCCACCGGCCGCCGTTCGCAAGAAGAGAGAATGCGTAAGCCGCTGACCTTTGAGGATGCGGAAGCGATCAAAGCCCTGCCTTCTATCGAAACGGCCGTTCCCTTTCTGGACGTTTCAAATAATTACTGGGGTTCAAAAGTGCTGGTTACGGGCAAGAACGGCAAGACATCGTCAGCCGTCCAGCTCCAGGGAACTACACCCGAGATCGAACGAACGACGACCGAAGTGCTTGTCGAAGGGCGCTGGTTTGCAAAATCTGAAAGCGACGACAAAGCAAATGTGTGCCTGATCGGTTCGTCCGTGGTCGATAACTACTTTCCATTTGGGTCGCCGATCGGCGAAACCCTTGAGATCGGCGGCACAGAGTTCCGCATCATCGGTGTATTGGAGAAAAAGGAACAGCTTTTTGGCGGAGGAGGCGGAAATAACGATCAGAGCAATGTCGTTTATATGCCGATGGGCGCGGCATTGAAGCTAAAACCAAATGCGGACGATCTTTTTATCCTTGCGGTTGCTAATGAAGGAATGCTTGAGACAGCGAAAGACGCGGTGCAGGATCTGCTGCGTGTGCGACGGCAGGTCGCCTATGGAAAACCGAACAACTTTTCGATGGAAACCGCTGCAAGCATTATAGATCAATTCCAGTCCATTACCGCAACCGTTGCTGTCGCAATGGTTGTTATTTCCTCTATCGGCCTAATGATCGGCGGCATCGGTGTTATGAATATTATGCTCGTCTCTGTCACCGAACGTACGCGCGAGATCGGCATTCGAAAGGCGATCGGAGCTAAACAAAGCGATATCCTTCTCCAGTTCTTGATAGAGGCCGCGACGCTCACCGGTTTTGGAGGCTTGCTTGGGCTCCTGATCGGCTGGCTGCTTACATTGTTAGTTAAACTTGTCTTGCCCTCTTACGTTCCGTGGTGGGCCCCGGTAGCCGGATTTTTTGCGAGCGTCGGCATCGGGTTGATATTCGGCCTTTTCCCGGCCTGGAAGGCGGCACGTCTCGATCCGATCGAATCGCTGCGGTACGAATAAGAAAAAGCCAAAGGTTCGATAACCTTCGGCTCATTTCTCAAATTGAAATTGAAAAAACTAGCTCGGATTACCCGAGAAGATCGCCCCAATGATTCGGAAAAGGACTCCGATGACCGCGAGGATTATCACCAGGGCCCAGGCCGAACCCGATGAAAGCCGGTTGGTGATCCGCAGCCCGATAGCCGCTAAAACCCATCCCCAGATCATAAACAGATCAAAGGTACCAAGAAGGGTTGCTATTATGGGATGTGCTTTGCCGTCGATAAGCATGCTGGGGTTAGCCTGTAACAGCCCACGCTGGCTTGCGCCAATATCGATCTCGTCCGCCGATTTTAAGAACATGACAATGAAACTTCCGATAGTTCCGATAAGGGTCGGCGGGATCGAGGCATAGATCCACACCGAGAGCGAGTGCAAAAAACTACCATCACCTCCGAAGGCTTTTGTTCCCAAAAAATATAACAAGCCGCCTATAAGCAGCGAGATGATCACGAATATAGGCAAGGCATAGCGGACGCCCGATTGTATCTTCATTTGCAGATCTACGGCGTCGGACTTTTGTTCTGAGCTCATCGCCTGGGTCTGAGGGCTTTTTTCGATCTGCTGGACCATGAAGCTTCGCATTCCGGCTTCGCCTACCTTATAGTAAAGGCCGAAGCCGTAAGCCGTTACCAAAAGAGCAACGATAATCCCGCCAATTATGAACCGGGGCTTGCGCCGGAGGTCCTCGAAAACCCGACCAGGTTCAAAGAAAATACCCGTGATCGTCGCCATCTCAGACATTTGTGGGGCTTCTAAAGGTTCCGCCGGTCCTGAAGGCGACGGCAATACTTCTTCATTGAATTCTGTCATTGTTATTCACTCCTCCTGTGGCTTTACCAGCCCGCCGGTCGTCAAGAAACAAATTATGTGCTTAGCAGTTGTTACGAACAAAAAGAAATATCGTTTCAAAAATCGAATGAAATCCATTTGTTTAGCCGACACGGATACACGCGGCAAAATGCCCTTCGCTAATTTCGCGCAGCTCCGGAACAATTTGCGAGCATTCATCAATGGCTATAGGGCATCTGGTGCGGAACCTGCAGCCCGATGGTGGGTCGATGGGCGTGGGCACGTCGCCTTTCAAAACGATCCGGTCGCGTTTTCGCGAGGGATCGGGTACCGGAATGGCCGATAAAAGGGCCTTTGTATATGGATGCAGCGGCAATTCGTACAGTTCGGCCGCATCGGCTACCTCGACTATCTTTCCGAGATACATTACGGCAACGCGGTTCGAGATATGTTCCACTACCGCAAGACCGTGCGAGATAAACAAATAGGTTAATCCAAATTCGAGCTGCAGATCTTGAAGTAGATTCACGACCTGAGCCTGTACGGACACATCAAGAGCGGAAACGGGCTCGTCGCATACGATAAGTTTCGGATTCAATGCCAGGGCCCTGGCGATACCGATCCTTTGCCGCTGTCCGCCTGAAAACTCGTGCGGGTAGCGGTTCATGTACTTTGGGTCCATTCCAACCTTTGATAAAAGGTCGGCCACGCGTTCTTTCTGCTCTGTTTTGGATGAGATCCGGTGTATTTTCAACGGCTCGGAAACTATCGACAAAATACTGTGGCGTGGATTCAGGCTGGCATAAGGGTCCTGAAAGATTATCTGCATTTGCCGTCGCAACGCCTGCATTTCCGACGGAGGAAGATGCGTTATCTCTTTATCTTCAAAAAAGATCTCACCGCTCGTCGGTTCGTGAAGCCTGAGCATACACCGCCCGACAGTCGATTTTCCGCACCCAGACTCACCCACCAGCCCAAGCGTCTCGCCCTCGCGGATAGTAAACGAAATATCGTCGACGGCTTTTACGACATCATCGCTGTTGTCGATCGGGAAGTATTTGACAAGATTTCGGACTTCGACCAGAGACTTTTCGAGGGTTCGGTCGTCTGCATGCGAAGCATCGTTCGTTTTCGTTACGGTAATCAATTTTTTTAGCGTTTTTTCGTCGGAAGATTACTGAACTGCTTTTCTAATTCTTTTGCTCTCGAACAGGCTGGATCCTCGTCCCCAAACTGACACGATTTTTCCAGACCCTTTCGAGCTTGCTTCTCATCGCCCTCCAGACCATTTCCCGCGGCAACCATTTCGGCGAACATTGTGCAACCCCAAGGATCGTTCCTCGCACAGGTGCGTCGGAATGTCGCCAAGGCGCAGGATTGAGCCTCCCTGTCATCGAGATTCAGAAATAATAATGAGGCTGCCGCATTGGTGCAGCCTGAACTAAGGCCTAGCCGACAAGCCCGAGCATGTAATTTAATAGCGCCCTTATGCGGCTTCTCATTCTGGAATTTATGGTCCAACAGCACAGCCAGAGCGTAGCATTCGTTTCCGCCGTTGTTTTCACAGGTTCGCAAACAAGAAATAGGGTCACGCGAACACATACCTTCAAAAAATTCTGATGAAGTCTCCACTACGGCCATAGTTTCCGCGGGACAGGAATTCGCGGTAAAAAGCCACGCCGGCTCTCCCTCTAAGATCTCGATTAGTGAGTCCAAGCTAGAAGATCTGACGGCAACCGGAGCCTTTTGTGCCGCAGGTGGAATCTTACATCCTTCGCCCAGAATCACTAGGAGAGCCAGCGTGGCGAACCATTTTATTGCGCTGAACCAGAATTTCATTGCAAGCTTTCGTCGTATTGCTAAGTCGAAGCGAAATCGTTTCTACGCCCATCAAACAAAAGGCACCGAACCTCGACGTTATTCGGCAGATCGTACAGCGCGATCTCGTGTTCCGAGCATTCCTTCATTCGAAACGAACATCTCGGTTCGAAATGACAGCCCGGCGGCAGTTCGGTCGGGCTTGGAACTGTGCCTTCTATCGTTTGAAGCCGCGATCCTTTGGCTGCGGCGGCTTGGGTCAGTTTCGGCACCGAACTCAAAAGTCCCCGCGTATATGGATGCTTCGGCTCGGCGAATATCTCGTCAACACCCGATTTTTCCACGATCTTTCCCGTGTACATTACGCAAACGCGGTCCGCGGCCTCGGCAACGACCCCGAGGTCGTGGGTGATAAGCAACACCGCAAGATTCCTTGTACGTCTCAGATCGTCCAAAAGCTCGAGGATCTGTGCCTGGATGGTAACGTCGAGGGCGGTCGTCGGCTCATCCGCGATCAGTAATTCAGGATCGCACGCAAGGGCCATCGCGATCATCACACGCTGCCGCATTCCGCCCGAAAGCTGGTGCGGATAGTCGCCCGCCCTTCTCTCCGGTGCAGGGATCGAAACTTCCTTCATCGCGTCGATCGAAGCCGCCCACGCGGCCTTTTTATCCAATTTACGATGCAGCCGAAGGGCCTCGGCAATTTGCTCGCCGACCGTGTAAACCGGATTCAGTGACGTCATCGGGTCCTGAAAGATCATCGCGATATCGTTTCCGCGGATCTCGCGCATCCGGTCCTCGGTCGCTGTGGTCAATTCTTCGCCCTTGAACCGTATCGACCCGCCCGTGATCTTGCCCGGCGGATATATTAGCCGCATTATCGATAAGGCAGTTATCGATTTTCCACAGCCCGATTCGCCGACGATGCCGACGAATTCTCCCGCACCGACGCGAAAACTCACATCGTCCACCGCCTTAACCAGGCCTGAACGAGTTGGAAAATATGTCTTCAACCCATCTATCTCAAGTAGATCAGCCATTCAGGTCTTATTTCGACTTTTGCAGGAAAAGGCTTGCCGCGTCCGAATAGAACAGTCCGCGGACCTCGTACCCATTCTTTGCCAGCTCGTTAAGCTCTTTTAGAGCGGCCAGTGACGCAGCGGAAAGGTTTTGTTTGAGCAAGCCAGGGGTCAGATCATTCGATAGATCCAGGTCGAATCGAAGAATTTTATATACCTTCGGATCTTTGCCTGCCGCGGCCACCTTTTCGAAGATCAGCGTGCTTTCGTCACCCAGTTTATTTGGATAGGTCCTTCTGAGAACGGCGCCGTCGGTCGCGAGCCGCTGCAATTCAGGTTCGAACTTCTGCACTTTCAAACGCAGCATCATATTACGCTTTGCCGTATCCAGCCAGACATAAGAGAGCGGCCGGCGACCGGTATTCGAGGAAAGCATTATCGCAACCCCGTTATTGGCCAGAACCAATTCGTATCCGTTTTTGGCAAGGTCGTTTGCGCGTTTCACAAGCTGTCCTCGGCCGTCCGGCGATCGAATTATCCTTACGTGAGGCCTTGGTTCCGGGACATCGTCGGGATTCCGGTATTCCTCCATCAAGATCTCGAATTGCGAAATAAGGCATACGGGATAATAACCCGCCTCGAGCTTTTCGCTGACGCGGGCGGACAATTCATCGCTGGCACTCGATCCCGGCTTGCGCAAACTCGGCAAATTGATGAATACATACTTGACCGGCTTAGTGCTGCCCTTCTTCCTTTCAACCAGGAAAAGATCGATCGCTTCGCATTCCTCTCCAGTGGTTAATCCATCGAGATCGACCGTCGGTTCGCAGAGGTTCTTGACCCGCAATTGGGCGGCAAGATGAAACCCGCGGTTTGCCAGGCCCGAATAGATACCCTCAAAATCGAATTTCTCGAACTGACGGGAGCTCTTTGTCTCAAACCAGGCGTATTCATACTCAGTTTCGTCCTGCACCATCAGCCCGATCGGGTTCCAGCCATTGATGACCGAAACAAGACGATAGCCTTGCAACGCGGCGGCATTCATCTGTGAGACGAAATTTTCGGTCCTCGACCTCCGCTGCCGCTCAGGATCATGATTCCCGCCTTTTACCGGATCAGGCGTACCCTCAAAGGATACTGGAAAAACGAGTCGATATCTGCTCGACGACGCCACCTCGTTCTTGCCTCGTACAGTATTGATGTCGGTGGGATTGGCCGAAGAACTTTCTGCGGCCGGAACAGCGGAGTCCGGAGTCGTCCGACCGGACTGACCCGAGATGGTTGTCGAAACCGAAATCGCGGCGAAAACTGATAAAAGCAAACGTGTTGAGATAAAATGTCCCAGCTTTCGCCGGACGGGGCAAAATTGGAAACGGGATAAATCTTTGATCATTATCAAATACTGTAGCTTATGGTTTAAAAGAGGCCCGCGACGACTCCGTGCAACCATTTCCGTCGCTTTTTCCTCAAAGGAATGTTATCATTTTTTGATTGTTTTGACCTGTCGGCACTTTATTCTGGGAGACCTTGCATAGTGAAAAAACCTTCAGTTTTACTCTTCATTGTAGTTTCATTATTCATATCATCATCGTTGCTGGGACAAAGCCAGGGAGTTTCAAAGAGCCTTCCTAAGGGAGCGATAAGTGCGGCGAAAGCTGGTACTCCGGTAAGCGTCGAGAAAATAGAACAGGACGTTGCCGAGGCTCTTACCGTGATCGAGGCAAATCATTTCATTGGTAAAAAGATCAATTACAATGATGTTTTCAAGTCATCGATAGATGGAATGCTTCATACGCTCGATCCGCACTCCAACTACTTCGACGCAAAGGAGTTCGAGCAGTTCCGCACCGATCAAAGTTCAAGGTATTACGGCATAGGAGCCACGATCGGCGACCTAAGTGACGCGGACGGCAAGGTTGTTGCCACCTATATTAGGGCCACGTTCGAAAACGCACCCGCAAATCGGGCCGGTTTGCGTTTTGGAGACAAAATAGTGGAGGTCAATGGGACGCCGGTTCTCGGAAAACCGTTCAATGAGGTTCGCAATTTTCTTCTCGGTCCGCGCGGAACGTTGGCAAAGCTCGTTGTCGAACGACACGGGACCGGAAAACGCGAGACCGTTAATATTATCCGCGATGCCGTTTCACAGCCTTCGATCTCGGAATATTACATGATCCGGCCGGGTGTCGGGTATATTGCGATGAGCGGCGGTTTTAACCAGACAACATATGCCGAATTTGTCGAGGCGATGAAGTCGCTAAAAGCAAAGGGGATGAAACAGCTCGTGCTCGACCTTAAGAATAATGGCGGCGGGCTGGTAGGTCAGGCATATCGCGTTGCAAACACCTTCCTTTCCAGGGGCCAGACCGTTTTCACACAGAATGGGCGGCTTGATGGTGTCACAGTTCCCTATAAGGCCGATAATCCTTCGCCGGAAACATTGCCCGTTGTAGTGCTTGTGAATCGTAATTCGGCCTCGGCTTCGGAGATTCTGGCCGGTGCGTTGCAGGACCATGACCGGGCCCTGATCGTTGGCGAAACCACTTTTGGAAAAGGTTTGGTGCAGAACCCGTTCGTGCTTGATTACGGTTCGATGCTTCTCTTGACGATCGCAAAATACGAAACGCCGGCGGGCCGTTTGATCCAGAGGGATTATTCGAACGGAAACCTTTACGATTATTACACTAATGGCGGTGTCGGGGCGGCCGATGATGCCGCGGTTGAAGGCCCACCAAAGGGCCCCGAATCGAAAACCGATGCCGGACGCACGGTTTACAGCGGCGGCGGCATCAATCCTGATGTGCCGATCAAGCCCGACACGATCACCGCCGAGCGGTTTCGTTATCAACGAAAGCTCAATAACCCGGTTTTTGCTTTTGCGATGGATCTTGCCTATGGCCGGGTGAAAGGATTTGAGGATTATAAGGTCGATAAACCGATCGTTTTTGGCCACGACATCGCGGCGGCCGATTTTCCGATCACTGAACGGCTATACAACGCTTTTAAGGCATATGCGGTCGCCAAGTATAAGTACACGCCCGTTCAAATAGACAAGGAACGCGAATTTGTCGAGCGAATATTGAGGTCCGAGCTTGTCTCGGCGGCCTATGGTTCGCAGACTTCCCTTCAAGTCTCGAATGAATACGACACACAGCTCAAAAAAGCGATCGAGCTGATGCCCCAGGCAAAGCAGCTCGCTATTGACGGTGCTAAGGCGAAGGCAAACGCGACCCGATCCCGTTCGGAGCTTAATAAATGAAGCTACTTGCAACTTGGAATTGAAAAAGCCGCGAATCCTGCGATCGCGGCTTTTTTTGCGCTTGTTATTAAGTCGATCAAAAAAGAGATGAGACTAGATAGTAAAGACCGTAGCCGATGGCGGCGAGAAGGAGAACGAGGCCGATGGCCAGGGCGGCGGCGATAAATTTAAATTTCCGGTAACGCTTTTCGTCGGGTGGCGAAAGCTGGTTTTGCGGAAAGTATGGCGGCGGTCTATTCATAAGATTTCGTCTAAAGTCTAGTGTTCACAGGTTCCAATATCATGGGTTTCATTTCAGACCTGCTTATCAACATTACCCTAACAATCGAACTGGTCGTCCGCAACCTGCCGTGATCATTTGAGACGACCGAGTTGGCCTCTTTGACGATCGGGACTTCGACCTTTAACGGGGCAGCGGCTGTTCCAGATTTGCCAGGCCGTAGGCGAGAACAGCCATTACCGACGCAAGCTCGGCGATCGCTTTTGGACTTACCTTGTCAAAAGTGTCCGCTGCCGTATGGTGGTAATTGAAATAGGTCCGCTGGTCAAACCACGGCGCGAACGAAGGCACGCCTTTTTGGGTCAGCGGGCCGACATCGGCACCGACGCCGGGCTGCATCTGCGAAAGTCCGGCTCCCTG
>JBGTJP010000042.1:0-38361 GCA_041745075.1 Pyrinomonadaceae bacterium
CAGACGGACGAGGAAAAAACGGGAACGAAGCCCGCAGCCGCGGTTCAGCACGATCGCAACGAGGAGCTGGAAAGGCAATAGCCTGAAGGAATCATATGGGACAGAAAGTACATCCATACGGCTTTAGGGTCGGATACAACAAGGACTGGCACTCGCATTGGTATGCCAAGCAGGATTTTGCCAAGTTCCTTGCCGAAGATCTGGCGCTCAAGCGGGATCTGAAAAAGAAATTCGCCGGCGGCGGTGTTTCACACATCGATATCGAACGTGCGGCGGCCCGTATGAAGATCATCATCTATACGGCCCGTCCGGGCATCATCATCGGCCGCAAAGGAGCCGAGATCGAAAAGCTGCGTGAAGACCTTTCGAGAAAGACGGGCCGCGAAGTGCTGGTCTCGATCCAGGAGATCCGTCATCCTGAACTAAATGCACAACTCCAGGCCGAGAAGATCGCACAGCAGTTGGAAAAGCGTATCGCTTTTCGCCGCGCGATGAAAAAGACGATGGAAGAATCGCAGCGGTTCGGAGCACAGGGCATTAAGGTGATGATCGCCGGCCGCCTGAACGGGGCCGAGATCGCGAGAACTGAATGGTCGCTGCAGGGGCGCCTGCCGCTGCACACGCTGCGTGCCGATATCGATTACGGGTTCGCCGAAGCGTTGACGACATTCGGCATCATCGGGGTAAAGGTTTGGATCTATCGCGGTGAAATTTTAGACCCGAATGCCGCACTCGCACGCGGAACGACCACCGATCCGATAAACGAAGTAAAGGTTGACCGCTCGGCGGGGCGCGGAGACAGACGGCCGCGAAGGGACGACCGCGGAAGATAGTGAAAATCGGGCTTTGGCTTTTGGTTTTGGTCTTTGGATTGAGGCGACGACAAAAACCCAAAACCTAAGACCGAAGATCAAGAGCGGAAGAAAAGTTTGAGGGTATAGAAAGTTATGTTAATGCCGAAAAAGGTCAAACGCCGAAGGGTCATGAAGGGCCGCATGCGCGGGAAAGCTACGCGCGGCGAGAACCTGGACTTTGGTGACTTCGGACTTAAAGCACTTGAAGCGGGCTGGATCACGGACCGGCAGATCGAAGCGGCCCGTATCGCGATGACCCGACACGTAAAACGCGGCGGCAAGATCTGGATCCGAATGTTCCCGGATAAGCCGATCACCCGGAAACCCGCCGAAACACGCATGGGGTCGGGCAAAGGGGCACCGGACCATTGGGTCGCGGTGGTAAAGCCGGGTCGCGTGCTTTATGAGATCCAGGGCGTCGATCAGGCGTTGGCTCGCGAGGCCTTCCAGCTTGCGGCACAGAAGCTTCCGATCAAGACGAAATTTGTTACCCGCGCCGATCTGGAAGGAGGCGTAGTTTAGAAAATGAAAGTCAAAGAGCAAAAAGACCAGCTTCGCGAAATGACCGCGGACGAACTAAAGGATCAGGCCGACGCACTGAAGGAATCGCTTTTCAGACTGAAATTTCGCAAAGCCCTTGGCGTGGGAAATACGCTGAGCGATATCAGGCGCGAGAAAAAGACCCTGGCCCGTGTTTATACGCTGCTAGGCGAAAGTAAGGCAGGGAAGGAACAAGCGAAAGGGTAAGGTAATGCACCACCCCGTCAGCCCCTTTAACAGCAGGGGCTGCCACCCCTCCTAAGACAGGAGGGGAGCTAAGAAAAGAAAATGCCAAAGAAAAAGACAGAAGAATTGGAAGAAAAGGTTGATGCCGCTGTTGAAGAAGCAGCCCCGGCTGAAGACGCTGCCGTAGAGGCGGCCGATGATCAGAAGGCTGCGAAATCGGAAACTGAGGCGGAACCTAAAAAGGCCGCTCCGAAAAAGGAAAAGGCGGCAAAGACAGAGACTGAGAAAAAACCGGTGAAGACCAAGGCCGCGAAGCCCAAAAAGGACAAGCCGGCCGGTGACGAAGCTGCGGTCCATAAAGGAAAACGTGCCGAAAAGATAGGCGTTGTGGCCTCGGATGCGATGACCAAGACTGTAACGGTCCGCGTCGACCGACTTGTCAAACACCCGATCTATCGCAAGTACGTACGCAAACGTAAGAAATTTATGGCCCATGACGAACTCGGGGCCAAGGTCGGCGACAAGGTACGTATTGTCGAGACCCGTCCGCTATCGGCGCGAAAACGCTGGCGTGTTGTGGAGATCATTCAAAAGGCGGAGCTTTAAGGTTTGTTGACGCGGAGACTCGGTGACGGGCGGACGCGGAGAGAAGAAGATTCACCGTGTCGCCGTGTCGGAATGCCGCCGCGTCACTAAGTGAACGGAGTGAACAGTTATGATTCAGATGCAGACCTCGTTAGCGGTCGCGGACAATTCGGGTGCGAAACGCGTTGAGATGATCGCGCCGATCGGCGGTTCGACTGCGAAGATCGCGCGTCTTGGCGACAAGATAAAAGTCACGGTTAAAGAAGCGGCTCCCGACGGCACCGCCAAGAAGGGCAAGGTTTACAACGCGGTCATCGTTCGTACGCGAAAAGAGGTCCGGCGCAAGGACGGAAGCTATATTCGCTTTGATGAGAACGCGGCCGTTTTGATAAAGGACGACGGAACACCGGTTGGAACGCGTGTATTCGGACCGGTCGCACGCGAGCTGCGTGAAAAGAATTTTATGAAGATCGTGAGCCTGGCTCCCGAAGTCATATAGTCCGACAAACTTCAGTTTGTCGCACCAACAAACTAAGGTTTGTTAGACACTAATAAGTCGCATCAACAAACTGAAGTTTGTTGGACATTTAAGAAAGAGATGAAAACGGAAAAGAAAGGAACAGTTACCAGCAAGATCAAACGCGGCGACCAGGTTGTGTTTATTGCGGGCAAGGAATACGCGAGGTATGACAGCCAGGGCAAGCGCCAGCCTTATCGCGGGCGTGTGATCGCGGTTGATGCACGCAGCGGCAAGGTCAAGGTCGAAGGAGCGATGATCGTAAAACGTCACCGCAAACCGGTCCCGCAATTGAACCGCGAAGGCGGGATCGTGCAGCAGGAAGCGTGGGTAAGCGCCTCGAACGTGGCCCTTATCGATCCGGATACCGGCAAGCCGACCCGCGTAAAATACGAAACCCGTGATGGCGAGAAGGTTCGCGTTGCCAAAAGCGGCAAGGTTATTCCCGTGCCTAGCGTGTTTGGCAAGAAAGAGCCGAAAAAGATCGAGGCTGATAAGGCCGAAGAAGAGGCGGCCGACGAATAATGTCCGTGTCCGACAAACTTCAGTTTGTCGTTCGGGTTTGGGGGAGACAAGGGTGAATGTCGAAAAGAGAGCGTCAAACTGAAGTTTGACGGACGAAAGAAATGGCAAGACTTAGAGAAAAATACAAGAAAGAGATCGCCCCGGCGCTTGCGAAGGAATTCGAGATCAAGAACCCGATGGCGATCCCGAAGATCGAAAAGATCATCGTCAACATGGGCCTAGGCGAAGCGAGTTCGAACGCGAAGATCCTTGATGTTGCAACCGAGGAATTGAAGTCCGTGACCGGTCAGAAACCCGTGATCACAAAGGCGAAGAAATCCATCGCAGCGTTCAAGCTGCGTCAGGGGATGGCGATCGGCACGATGGTCACGCTTCGCGGCGACAGGATGTACGAATTCCTCGACCGGCTTATCTCGATCGCCCTTCCGCGTGTGCGCGATTTTCGCGGCATTTCGGGCAAGGCCTTTGACGGCCGCGGGAATTATACGCTTGGAATTCGTGAGCAGCTCATTTTCCCGGAGATCGACTTTAATAAAGTTGATAAAACACGCGGGATGAATATCTCGATAGTGACGACCGCGACGAATGACGAGCAGGCCCGTTCGCTTTTGAAATCAATGGGGATGCCGTTCAGGCAGTAGCGAGTTTCGGATTTCTAGTTTCTGGTTCGCAAGTTGAGACGGTCGAACCAGAAACCAGGAACTTGAAACCAGAAACTTATTAAGATATGGCAAAGATCAGTAAAGTAGTAAAAAACAACAAACGCAAGGTGAAAGTTGCCCTTTGGGCCGAACGCCGGGCGGCTGCGAAAAAGATCATCAATGATCCGAAGTCGTCGCCGGAGGATGTTGACGCCGCGGTAGTCAAACTGCAGAAAATGCCCCGGGACGGAAGTCCGGTGCGTGTCCGGAACCGCTGTTCGCAGTCGGGACGGTCGCGCGGTTATCTAAGGAAGTTCGGCGTTTCGCGAATCGCCCTGCGCGATTTGGCCCTTGCAGGGCAGATCCCGGGGGTTGTGAAATCAAGCTGGTGATGTAAACCCGTCCGTCAAACTCAGTTTGACGCGCCGAGCAACAAACTGAAGTTTGTTGGACAAGTTAGAGAACGGAGTAGAAAAAGAATGACAGATCCAATAGCCGATATGCTTACGCGGATCCGCAATGCGATTGCGGCAAATCACCCGCGTGTGGACATTCCCGGTTCAAAACTGAAGATGGAAGTCGCGCGTATCCTGAAAGAGGAAGGCTACATCAACAACTTCTCCACTAAGGGCGAAGGCATCAAGTACGTTATCCGCGTGTTTTTGCGATACGATTCAAAGGGAACACCCTCGATCACGCATTTGTCGCGAGTTTCGCGTCCGGGCCGGCGAGTTTATGTCGGCGCCGGCGAGATACCCAGGGTTCTGGGCGGATACGGCGTAAATATTGTCTCGACCTCGCGCGGGCTGATGAGCGGAAAGAAGGCCAAGGCCGAGAACGTAGGCGGCGAGATTTTGGCGGAAGTATATTAAAGGCCGGTTTTGGGTCTTGCGTCTTTGGTCTTGGAAAGACATTACAAAGACCGAAGATCGAAAACCGAAGACCAAAGAATTATGTCACGAGTAGGAAAAAAACCGATCACGATACCGGCGGGCGTGACCGTAAGCATTAGCGACACCCAGCTTGAAGTAAAGGGGCCGAAGGGCACCTTGAACACTCCGGTACCGACGGGTGTGAAATTTACGCAGGAAGACGGCTCATTAACGGCCGAACGGGCAAATGACGACCTCGCGGCGTTTCACGGCCTGGCACGGGCGTTGGCGAACAACGCGGTCGTCGGCGTGACCGAAGGGTTTAAAGTCGATCTGGATGTCGTCGGCGTTGGTTACAAGGCTGACGTGCAGGGAAAGAAGATAGTGTTCGCCCTGGGGTATTCACATCCTATCGAATATGCCCTGCCGGACGGCATCGAAGCAAAGGCCGAGAGGGTCAACACTAAAACTTCGATCAATCAGTATCAGCTGACGATCACATTGAGCGGCATCGACAAGCAGAAGCTTGGCCAGGTGGCGGCGGAATTGAACCGCCTTCGCAAACCGGATGCATACAAAGGAAAAGGTGTTCGCTATTCGAACAAGTTTTATAAGTTGAAGCCGGGTAAGACCGGAAAGTAGCGGAACGCGGACTTAGTCCGCCCGTTTGCGGACCAAAGTCCGCGTTCCAGGTGAGTTATGGCACAGAAAAGCAGAGCAGATATTCGACGCGGCGTGCACAGCCGCATCCGTAAGAAAGTACGCGGGTCGGCGGATCGTCCGAGGCTGGCCGTGTTTCGCAGCCTGAATCACATTTACGCTCAGGTGATCGATGACGACAACGGCAAGACGCTGGCAACCGCATCGACCGCGGAAAAGGCTCTTGCGGTAAAGGCCGGTGGCAACATAGCGGCGGCTCAGACTGTCGGGAAAGCGATCGCCGACCGGGCGATCAAGGCCGGTATTGCGAATGTCGTGTTCGACCGCGGCGGTTATGTCTATCACGGCCGTGTAAAGGCTTTGCTCGATGCGACCCGCGAGGCCGGGTTGAACAAGGATGAGTCGGCGGCGAAAACGGGAAAGGAAGAGAAAGAGGATAATGCAGAAACAAAGAATTAATCCGAACGGCCTTTTGTTGAAGGACCAGCTTATTTCGATCAACCGCGTGACCAAGGTCGTCAAAGGCGGCAAGAATATGTCGTTCGCGGCCCTGGTGGTCGTCGGCGACGAATCGGGCCACGTAGGATTCGGGACCGGAAAAGCAAAGGAAGTCCCGAACGCTATAAAGAAAGCGGTCGAGGCTGCGAAGAACAGTCTTATCCGCGTGCCGCTTATTGACGGCACCCTGCCGCATGAACTGATCGGCAAATACGGCGCGGGCCGCGTGCTTTTGAAGCCTGCCGCCGAGGGGACGGGAGTTATCGCGGGCGGAGCGGTGCGTTTGGTGCTGCAGGCCCTGGGCGTTCATAACGTCCGTACAAAGATCCTGGGTTCGAGCAACAATCACAATGTAGTAAGGGCGACTTTCAACGGTTTGACCCGAATGAAGGATCCAATGGAAGTTGCCCGGCTGCGCGGCAAACAGGTTGAAGAATTAGTTTAATTTGCGAATTTCGATCTGCGATCTGCGATGGGCCGTAAGGTCCGAAAATTGCAAATCGCAGATCTGAGATCGAATGTAAAGGCATGGCTAAGAAATCAGAAAATTCAACGAGCGGAACGGTAAAGATCCAATATTATAGAAGCTCGATCGGCTACTCGAAGAGGCAGAAAGTGATCGTCCGAAGTCTGGGTATCACCAAGCTGAACCAGACGGTGACGCTGCCCGACACGGCGGCGACGCGCGGTATAGTAAATAAGATCCCGCATCTGCTGAGGATCGTGGAATAAGATTATTCACCACGGTGGCACCGAGAGCGCTTAGAACCGTGGCTTTGCAAATCTCCGTGAATTTTGTGTTTCTATGGTTAAGGCTTTATCGAAAGAGGAAGAACAATGGCATTAGGACTGAATAACTTAAAACCGGCTCCGGGTTCGACCCATAAGAAAAAGCGCGTCGGTCGCGGGCCCGGTTCGGGGCTTGGCAAAACGGCGGGCCGCGGACATAAGGGCCAGAAATCGCGTTCGGGCTATAGCAGCCGTCCGGGTTTTGAGGGCGGCCAGATGCCGCTCCAACGTCGCCTGCCAAAGCGCGGTTTTACGAACATTTTCAAGAAAGAGTGGATCGAGATCGGCCTTGCGAAGATCGAGGCAAGTTTTAACGCGGGCGACGAGGTAACCCCCGAGATCCTGCACGAGCGCGGTTTGATCAAGAAAGCAAAGCACGACCTCGTAATACTTGGAAACGGCGATGTGACGAAGGCACTCAAGATCTCATCGCACCGTTTCACAAAAACGGCAAGGGAAAAGATAGAGAAGGCCGGCGGGACCGCAACCGAGATCAAACAAGTGTCCGACAAACTTTAATTTGCCGGCTGAATGCGTCAGACTGAAGTTTGACGGACAGGAACTATATGGAGAAGTTTTTAAACGCAGTCCAAAACATGTTCAAGATACCGGAGCTCCGGAAGCGTATTTTGTTTACGCTCGGACTTTTGGCTGTCTATCGTTTGGGCGCTCATATCGCGGCTCCTGGAATTGATAAGGCCCGGCTCGAACAGGTTTGGGCCGATGTTGCCGGAACCCTTCTCGGTGTGCTCGATCTTTTCTCAGGCGGAAACTTTCGCACGATCTCGGTTTTTGCACTTGGCGTGACCCCGTATATTACGGCCTCGATCATTATGCAGCTTATGCCGGTGCTTTCGCCGGCGGTTAAGAAGATCCAGGAAGAAGGCGAGGTTGGCCGTCAGAAACTAAATCAATTTACCCGGTACCTCACTGTTGCCCTTTGCTCCGTACAGACATTTTTCGTTGCGACCTGGCTGAGTCGTAACGGGATCATTTCTGATTCCTGGCCGGCGACGCTCATGGTCGTTGTGACGCTTACGACCGGGACAGTCTTTGTGATGTGGCTTGGCGAGCAGATAACCGAACGCGGAGTTGGCAACGGAATCTCATTACTGATCTTCGCGGGTATCGTCATCGGTCTGCCGCAGGCCGTGCTGCAGGTTTCAGAACGCGTACGCGCGGGCGATGCAATGCAGACACTGGGCGTTATTTTCCTGGTTGTTGTCATGATCGCCCTGATCGCGCTTATCGTTTACGTGGAATCGGCCCGGCGCAACATTGCAATAACTTACGCCAGCCGGCGGGTCGGTAGCCAAACGTTCCAGGGCCAGGAAACCAGCCTGCCGCTGAAGATCAACATGGGCGGCGTTATCCCGGTCATCTTTGCCTCGTCCGTATTGGCGATGCCGCAGACCTTATTTGCTGCGTTTCCGCCCGCGCAAGGCGATACAACTTCGGTGTGGTCGAAGATCTACGCATTTTTTCAACTGTTTCACGGTGGTGATCCGTGGTACGAACTCGTGTTTATTTCGCTGATCGTCCTGTTCACCTTCTTTTACATCACGATCATTTTCAACACGGATGAGGTTTCCGACAACCTTAGAAAACACGGCGGGTTCGTTGCCGGCATTCGCCCCGGTGCTCCGACGGCGGAGTATCTCAACGGAATTTTGACGCGGCTTACTACTGTTGGGGCCTTATATCTTGCATTCGTTGCATTCGTGCCGCAGATATTGCTGAGCGGATTCAAGGTCGCCAGGCTGCCGTTCATTGGTGACAGGCTTGATGCGTTTTTTACGGCAACGCCTGGGTTGAGCTGGATACCGACCGGCCTTGGCTACCAGTTCTTCTTCGGCGGCACGTCGCTGTTGATCCTGGTCGGCGTGGCGATGGATACGGTCTCGCAGATCGAGGCCCAACTGGTCATGAGAAACTACGAAGGCTTTCTCGGTGCCGGTTCGCGGCTTCGCGGACGCCGATCATAAGAGTTTGCCACGGAGAGCACAGAGAGCGCTGAGAAGGGAATTGTTCCTGCTCTGTGTCCTCTGTGCTCTCTCTGGCTAAAATTTCCGATGGATAAGATCATTGTTTTGATAGGCGCGCCGGGGGCGGGCAAGGGAACGCAGGCGAGGCTTTTGGACGAACGCCGCGGCATTCCACAGATTTCCACGGGCGACATGTTTCGAGAAATGAAGACCCTGAACACGCCGCTTGCACGCGAAGTGCTGGCGACAATAGCTTCGGGGAAACTTGTGACCGATGACGTAACCTACGCGATGGTTAAGGATAGAACATCGCGCGAAGACACGAGCGGGAGCTATGTTTTGGACGGCTATCCGAGGACGGCGGTTCAGGCAAAGCAGCTTGAGGAACTTGCCAAAGAGCAGGGCAAGGATATCCAGGCGATCGAGGTCGATGTTCCGAAGGAAGAACTAACGAAACGTTTGACCGGACGAAGAAGTTGTCCGGTCTGCGGCGAAATATACAATGTTTTTTCGAAGCCGCCAAGGACCGAGGGCGTTTGCGACCTTCATCCCGATACCAAACTCGATCACCGTACCGATGATCGCGAAGACAAGGTCAAGGTACGGCTTGAAACATACGAAGAGCAGACAAAGCCTCTGCTGGACTATTACGAAAAGTCGGGCCGGTTGAAAAAGATCGACGGAACGGGTGAGGTCGAAGACATCTATTCTCAATTGGAAAAATTGGTCTGATCTCGGCCGCGGAAGTTGGGGGGTGGCCGATGATGAGCGATGATAGTTGCTTCTCCGGCATTTGAAACGAGGAGTAATGCCATCTGACGAAGATGCCTACGTTTAGTTCACGATTTGGCGGTTTTCTGAGCGCAGTGAGCCGCTTATTGTTGGGCAAGAGAATGATAATCGCGAAATCGCAAAAGGACATGGAAAAGATGCGGGCCGTCGGCGAATTGATCGCCGAGGTGCGCGAGGCCTTGCGTGCGATGGTCAGGCCGGGCATTTCGACGCTTGATCTAAATGCCGCGGCCGAAAAAATGATGCGGGACGCGGGTTCGATCCCGACATTTATCGGTTACAAACCGCGCGGAATGGTGCCGTTCCCTTTCGCGATCTGTTCCTCGGTAAACGAGCAGATAGTCCACGGGTTTTCCACCGACAAGCCGCTGGCGGAGGGCGATATTGTTTCGCTGGACATGGCTTGCACGCTTGACGGATTTGTCGGCGATACGGCGATGACCTTACCGGTTGGCGAAATAGCCGATGAGTTGAAACAGCTGATCCGCGTTACGGAAGAATGTCTCGATCTTGGTATTGCTCAGTGCCGCGTGAACGGCCGGGTGGGCGATATCAGCTCGGCGATCCAACAGCACGCGGAAAAATACGGTTACGGTATAGTGCGTGATTACACGGGCCATGGTATTGGACGGAAGATGCACGAGGCCCCGCAGATAGCAAATTACGGGCGTCAGGGCACAAAAGAGAAGATCAGGGCTGGATATTGTTTCGCGCTGGAGCCGATGCTGAACCTCGGCACGGCAGAGACCAAGACGCTTTCGGACAAGTGGACCGTCGTGACGCTTGACGGAAAGCCGTCGGCCCATGCCGAGCATACAGTTGCCATAACGCCCGACGGGCCTGAGATATTGACGCTTACTAAAGAGCAGAAACTCAGTCTTGGTAAAGCGAAAGCCGAAACCGTCTCCGCATAACTTGAAAAGGCTGGAAGTTCGCGATAAACTAATGGTTTGTCCAACTATTTGGCAAGTTGGTCAGCGTGTCAATGTCGAAAGAGGAAGCGATAGAAATTACCGCGACCATTCTTGAGACATTGCCAAACGCAATGTTTAAGGTTGCGATAGACGGAAACGAGCACGAGGTGCTGGCGCATATTTCCGGAAAAATGCGTAAGTATTTCATACGCATTCTGCCGGGAGACAAAGTTTTGGTCGAGTTATCGCCATACGACCTCGATCGCGGCCGTATTACTTATCGGTATAAGTAAGTTTTCTGGTCCTGGTTTTGAGGCCGAACCTGAAACGAGGAACCAGAAACAAGGAACTAATAAGGTATGAAAGTTCGTCCTTCAGTAAAAAAAATGTGCGATAAGTGCAAGGTGATCCACCGAAAGGGTGTTGTGCGCGTAATTTGCGAGAACCCTAAGCATAAGCAGAGGCAAGGATAAAAGGAGATTGCGGATGCGGAGTGTGGAATGCGGATTTTTCAGAAGCGGGAGCGACCGGCCACTGTGAATCCAAAATCCGAGATCCGAAATCGCAAAGTTAAGATATGGCTCGTGTAGCAGGAGTTGATTTACCGCCCAATAAAAGGGCACAGATCGGGTTGACATACATTTACGGCGTGGGCAGATCGCGCGCGACTGCGGTGTTGGATGAGGCCGATATCAGCATCCACGCAAAGATCAAGGATCTGAGTGAGGACGATCTGAACAAGATCCGCGCCATCCTGGACGCGGGCGGCAATATCGAAGGCGATCTCCGTAAGCGTATCCAGATGGACATAAAACGGCTTATGGACATCGGCTGCTATCGAGGGTTGCGCCACCGCCGGAGCCTGCCGGTCCGGGGCCAACGCACATCGACGAACGCCCGTACCCGAAAAGGCCCGCGTAAAGCCGCGGTCGCCAAGAAGAAGGCACCAGGGAAGAAATAGTCCAGAGTTGCGAGTCGAGAGTCGAGAGTCAGAAGACGCCTCGCTCTCGACTTTCCACTCTTGACTCTCAACTAAATTATGGCAAAAGCACCAGCTAAGAAGAAGACTTTTAAGAAAAAGGAACGGAAGAATATTCCGATGGGGATCGTTCACATTTCCGCGTCTTTTAATAACACGCTGATCTCGATAACGGATACGCAGGGCAATTTGGTTGCCCAGTGTTCGTCGGGTGCCCGGGGTTTTCGCGGTTCCAGAAAAGGAACCCCTTTTGCCGCACAGCAAGCGGCGGGTGAAGCGGCACGAAAGGCCGTTGAAGCCGGCATGCGCGAGGTGGAAGTTCGGGTCAAAGGGCCGGGCGGAGGCCGCGAATCTGCAATACGAGCGGTGAGCCAGGCGGGAATTCGCGTGAATTCGATCCGCGATACGACGCCGATCCCGCATAACGGCTGCAGGCCGCCAAAGCGGCGCAGAGTTTGATCTGTCCAACAAACTTTAGTTTGTTTGGCGGTCGTCAAACTGAAGTTTGACGGACATTTTTTATCGAAAGGACGAAGGGTGAATCACCCGTAAACTTTTCCGACAATTGATAGGTTGGTGCAGTCAAAGGCCAAAAACCTAAGACGATAGACCAATACTGACGGAAGCAAAAAATTATGGCTAGATATAGAGATGCGGTGTGCCGTTTGTGCCGCCGCGAAGGCGGAAAATTATTTTTGAAAGGCGACAGGTGTTTCAAACCCTCTTGCGCGATCGAGAAGCGCGGGACCAACCCGCCCGGACAACATGGTGGTGCACGCCGGAAGATGCTGGCTGGGTACGGTGAGCAGCTCCGCGAAAAGCAAAAGGTAAAGCGTATTTACTTTGTGCTTGAAAAGCAGTTTCGCAATTATTTCGAAAAGGCCAGAGCACAAAAAGGCGTTACGGGCGAGAACCTTTTGTTCATGCTCGAAAGGCGTCTGGACAACGTCGTCTATAGGGCCGGTTTTTCAACCTCACGCCGCCAGGCACGCCAGCTTGTAAATCACGGACATATCGAAGTGAACGGACGCAAGGTGGATATACCTTCGTTCCAGGTCAAGGTCGGCGACACCGTGACCGTCAAGAACAAGAGCCACAAAAATGCTCATGTCGAAGGTGCGTGGCAGACAGCCGCGGGCCGCGGGCGTCCGGCGTGGATCGCTCCGTCGGGCCGTGACCTGGCGGTTTCGATCTCGGCCGCGCCGATGCGTACCGACATTGATGCAAATATCAACGAGCAATTGATCGTCGAGCTTTACAGCAAGTAGTTATAACCAAAGTTGGCTGAAGTAGCCGGGCTGGCACAGTTCGTTCTTGCTACCGCGGGCCCGGGGACAAAGCCAACTTTTATGACCGTTTAAAAAAGAACAATATGACACAAAGCAATAATTGGACGGATTTTCAAATGCCTTCCCGCTTGAATGTCGATACCGAGACACTCACTGAAAGGTACGGCAAGTTTTATGCACAACCATTCGAGCGCGGGTTCGGCACGACCATCGGTAACTCGATCCGGAGGGCACTGCTCTCATCGATCGAGGGTGCCGCGGTTACGGCGGTTAAGATCGAAGGGGTCGAGCACGAGTTTTCGTCGATCAAGAATGTGGTCGAAGATGCGACCGACGTAATTTTGAATTTAAAGCAGGTACCCTTTTTGCTAAATGGCGGCGGCCCGAAAACGCTGACCATCAGCAAAAAAGGTGCGGGCGAGGTGACGAGCGCCGATATTGAAGCCGACGGAGACGTCGTGGTTCTCGATTCGACCGTGCACCTTGCGACTATCAGCGGCTCCGGTTCATTCAATGTTGAGATGAGATTGAAGCGCGGCCGCGGCTATGTTTCCGCCGAATTCAACAACGACGAAGACCTTTCGGTCGGCTATATTCCGATCGATTCGGTCCACACGCCGATCAAAAAGGTCAATTACAACGTCGAAAAAACCCGTCAGGGTTCGAACACGGAGTTTGATAAGCTGACCATTGAAGTTTGGACCGACGGCTCTGTAAAACCCGATGATTCGATCGGCTTGGCCGCGAAGTTGGTGAAGGACCATATGTCCATTTTCATCAATTTCGAAGAGGAAGAAGAAGAGTACAAGTACGAAGACATTGCACGTCCGCCGCTTATGCGTAACGACCTGCTTGATAAACCGGTCGATGAATTGGAGCTTTCGGTGCGTTCTTATAATTGTCTGAAGAACGCCGATATCCGTTCGATCCGCGACCTGATCAAGCGGAGCGAAAAGGACATGCTGCACACAAAGAACTTCGGTAAAAAATCGCTCACCGAGATCAAAGACCTGCTGCATGGCATGGGCCTCGAGTTTGGAATGGATTTTGACGAGCAGGGAAACCCGATACCGGGTTCGGGCGGACGGGATCTGGATTAGTCGAGAGTCAAGAGTTGGGAGTCGAGAGCGAATAAAGCTTACATCGACTCTCGACTCCCGACTCCCGGCTCTCGACTGTTATGAGACACTTAAAAGCACACCGCAAACTTGGACGCACAACGGAGCACCGCATGTCGATGCTTCGTAATATGGCCACGTCATTGATAAATGCCGAAAAAGAGCATATTGTAACGACAGTGCAGAAGGCCAAAGAATTGAGGCCGTTCGTCGAAAAGGCGATCACGCTGGCCAGAAAGGCCCAGGGCCTGGACGGGGCGGACGCAAAGGTCCGCGAAGTTCATCTTCGCCGTCAGGCCGCACGCTTTTTTCATGCGGGCAACAGCACTTTCAAGGAAGCAGCGAGCCGTTTTCGCGGCAAAAAAGGTGAGGCGAAAGACCCGATCGAACGTACTGCGGGCGTCGCGGCGGTCAAGCGATTGTTTGACGAACTTGGCGTTCGGTATAAGGACCGTAATGGCGGATATACTCGGATCATAAGGGTTGGAAGGCGAAGCGGCGATAACGCGGAGTTGGCTGTGATCGAACTGGTTGACAACCCCCGCGAACTTGCCGCTAAGGGATAAGTTCTTTTTGGAGGCTAAACCACGATGAGTGAAAATTCAGCTTCTGCAAAAGCAAGGGAAATGGAAAAGCCAAGCGGTAAAAAAGACGAGGGGAAAAATAGATCTGCGGCTTCATCGGCTGACACGTCGTTCAATATGGACGAACTTCGCGATTTGGCGGAAATGGTCAATGAGCACGGCTTCACCGATTTTGAGTTTGAGAACGAGAATATCCGCGTGCGTTTGAGCAAGACGCCAGCAGCGACGTTTGCGCCGGCCCAGCCCGTTCAGGCCGCGTATGTACAACCGATGGCAGAACCGTCCGCGGCCACGCCGGCCGCTGAAACATCGGCGGCACCAGCCACTGGCGCGCAAGAAGAACTTTTCAGTATCACTTCGCCGATCGTCGGCACATTTTACCGCTCCTCCGGCCCGGACAAGGAGCCTTATGTTAAAGAGGGCAGCCAGGTTTCGTCCACATCGATCGTCTGCATCGTCGAGGCAATGAAGCTTATGAACGAGATCGAGGCCGAGGTCGCGGGCGAAGTTGTAAAAATCTACGTCGAAAATGGCCAGCCGGTCGAATACGGACAGCCTTTGTTTGGAATAAGGAAATAGGATTAGCCACAGAGCACACAGAGCTTTTGAGAGATTGTCGAATTGAGCTGGTTGGAAACCATGCTAATTAAACTTCTTCTCTGTGTACTCTGTGGCTAAATTCTTATGAACCGAGACATTCGCAAAATTTTGATCGCGAACCGAGGCGAGATCGCCTGCCGGATAATTTGGACATGCAAGGAGATGGGCATCAAGACCGTCGCCGTGCATTCCGAGGCGGATCGTGAGGCTCTTCACGTTCGATACGCCGACGAGGCGATCTGCATTGGCCCGCCTCCTTCAGCACAAAGTTACCTCAATATTCCATCGATCATTAGCGCCGCCGAAATAACGAATGTGGATGCGATCCATCCGGGCTACGGTTTCCTGGCTGAATCGGCAACGTTCGCAAAGATCTGCGAGGACTGCAACATCAAATTTATCGGACCGAAAGCCGAAGTGATCGCGATGATGGGAGACAAAGTGGAGGCCCGGCGAACTATGGTTGCGGCGGGCGTGCCCGTGCTGCCCGGAAGCCCGGATGCGATAGAATCGCCGGAAGAGGCGAAAAAGCTGGCGCTTGAGATCGGTTTTCCAGTAATTGTGAAAGCTTCCGCCGGCGGCGGCGGGCGGGGAATGCGGATAGTTCGCAGCGCTGACGAACTCGAAAGTCAGCTTGAGCTGGCGCAGGCTGAAGCTTTGGCGGCGTTCAAGAACGGCGCGGTTTATATCGAGCGTTATATCGAGCGGCCAAGGCATATCGAAATACAGGTTTTAGCCGACGAGCACGGGAATTGCATCCATCTTGGCGAACGCGAATGCTCGATCCAGCGGCGGCATCAAAAGCTTTTGGAAGAAGCTCCGTCGCCCGTGATCACAAAAGAGCAGCGTGAGGAAATGGGCGCCGTTGCGGTAAATGCCTGTAAAGAGATCGGCTATTCGAACGCGGGCACATTCGAGTTTTTGCTAGACGAAGACGGCAGTTTTTATTTCATGGAAATGAACACTCGCGTCCAGGTTGAGCATCCGGTCACCGAGATGGTGACGCTTGCCGACATTGTGCGGAACCAGATCCGCGTTGCTTCGGGCGAGGATCTGCAATATCAGCAGGAAGACGTTCAGATCGTCGGGCATTCTATCGAGTGCCGGATCAACGCCGAGGACCCGGTGAAATTTACCCCCAGCCCCGGCAAGATCACCGCATTTAACATTCCCGGCGGCCCAGGCGTGCGCGTTGACACGGCGGTCTATCCCGGATACGTGGTGCCGCCGTATTACGATTCGATGATCGCAAAATTGATCGTACACGCACGGACCCGCGAATTAGCGATAAACCGGATGCAGCGTGCTCTCGACATGATGGTCGTCGAAGGAATAAAAACAACGATCCCGCTGCATAAAAAGATCATGGCCGATAAACGGTTTCAAGCGGGCGATTTTTCGACGAAGTTTATGGAAGAGTTTGAGTTATGACACGAAGAGTAGAACGGACTTTCAGTCTGTTCTCCGTCTCTTTTCGGCGACGACAGGCTGGAAAGCCTGTCGTACACCAAGAAATACGGCACGTTGAAAGGGCAAAGAAATCTCACGCTTGGTCTAAGAACCCTGCTGGCTGCATTGATATTAACACGTGTTTTGTGTAGTATTTAGAATGATTTACTACCCATTTGGATAGATCAGGATTTTATTAAATTTCGCAGTTACCGCCAGCATTACGGGCGGAGTTACTGCGAGTAACAGGAGAGACCATTTACGAGTCTGAATTTATGGCGACAGTAAAAGAATTAAAAGAAAAGATAGTTGGAGATTACAAGACGCACGGTGCGGACACCGGTTCGTCGCAGGTACAGGTGGCGCTTTTGACGCAGCGGATCAATGAATTGACCGAGCATTTCAAGACCCACAAGAAGGACAATAATTCGCGTAGAGGACTGCTGATAATGGTCTCGCGACGACGTAAGCTTCTGGATTACCTGAAACGCCGTGATATTAACGAATATCACGAGATCATCAAGAAATTAGGATTGAGAAGGTAAAAAGTGAAAATGGAAAACTGGGAAAAGTTTTCGTATTGTGTCCTGAATTCCCAGCTTTTCCCATTTTAACCTTTTGCTTTTTTTGACTGCTTCGAGTCATTGGAAATAGGGGTTCTCACGAAGAATTTGTTGGCGGCTGCTGAACGTGACAGCGACTTGGCCAAAATGCAAAAGAGAACATCGACAAAATTGAACGGATCCGGAAACGGCAAGGGCTTCACGAACAGCATCTTGCCGTTTCTGTTTTTCGAGGATAAATAATGACAAAAAAATATTTGAAAGAATCGATCAAGCTCGGAGATAAAGAGCTGATCGTCGAGACCGGAAAGGTCGCGAAACAGGCCGATGGTTCGGTCGTAATACAGTATGGCGAGACAATGCTGCTCGTTACCGCCGTCAGCATGCGAACGGCGAAGGAAGGCTTGGACTTTTTTCCGCTGACGGTTGAATACCGCGAGTCGAGTTATTCGGCCGGGCGCATTCCCGGAAACTATTTCCGCCGCGAAGGCCGTCCGAGCGAAAAGGAAGTATTGACGTGTCGTTTGATCGACAGGCCCGTGCGCCCTCTGTTTGCTGATGGTTACAGGTTCGAAACGCAGATCGTCGGAACGGTCATCTCGTCGGACGGCGAGAACGACCCCGATGTGATAGCCATAACGGGTGCGTCATGCGCGCTCTATTTGTCGGACATCCCGTTCGAAAATCCGATCGCCGGTATTCGCATCGGTTTGATCGGCGGCAAATACCTGATTAACCCGACATTTGAACAGCGTCGCGAATCCGACCTGAATCTCATTGTCGCCGGGACCGAAGAAGCGATCTGCATGGTAGAGTGCGAGGCGCAGGAAGTCGCGGAACAGATAATGGTCGAGGCATTGATGCTTGCTCATAAAGAGATCAAACGACTCTGTTTGTGGCAAAGGGAACTTGGCAAGGCGCTAAAGATAACAAAACGCGAATTCGTTCCTGCGGCCGTTGATGAAAAGATCGTCGGGGAAGTCGAGAAGAAATTCGGCGACAAGCTGAGAGAAGCATTGGACACGACAGGCAAGGATAAGCTTACGAGCTATGCCGCGATCGACGCGTTGAAAAAAGAGGTCGTCGAATCGTATCCAGAGGATCAGCCTGATGTTCGCTCGATGGCAGGCAAAGCGTATTCGCAACTTAAAGAAAAGATCTTCCGCGAAGATATGCTTGGCAATCGCCGCCGCCCGGATGGCCGCAAGTTTTCGGAGATCCGCCCGATCTCATGCGAGGTTGGCTGGCTGCCCCGAACGCACGGTTCGTCGCTGTTTACCCGAGGTGAAACGCAGGCGATCGTCACCACAACGCTTGGCACCAAGATGGACGAGCAGTACATGGACGACATCGAAAAGGGCGCGGTAAAGCGGCGGTTCATGCTGCATTACAATTTCCCGCCGTACTCGGTTGGCGAAGCAGGCCGCTTTGGCGGAACATCGCGTCGCGAGACCGGCCACGGAAATCTGGCCCGCCGTGCTATCGAAGCCGTACTTCCCGACGATACCGAGTTTCCTTATACGCTTCGTGTCGTCTCTGACATTACCGAGTCAAATGGCTCGTCGTCGATGGCGTCGGTCTGCGGTGGAATTCTGAGCCTTATGGACGCCGGTGTTCCGATCAAACGGCCGGTTGCCGGCGTGGCGATGGGGCTTGTAATGGAAGGGAACCGTTACGCGATCCTTTCGGACATTGCCGGTGCCGAAGACCATTACGGCGACATGGACTTTAAGGTGACCGGAACAAGCGAAGGCATTACCGCCCTGCAAATGGACATAAAGGTGTCTGGGATCAACGCCATGATCCTGCAGGAAGCTCTTGAACAGGCCCGCAAGGGACGTATGCATATCCTTGAGGTAATGAATCAGGCCATCGCGGCGCCGCGTGAGGATATTTCACCGTTCGCCCCGCGTATCATCACGCTTAAGATCCATCCGGACAAGATCCGCGATATTATCGGGCCGGGCGGTAAGATGATCCGTTCGATCACCGAGGAAACGGGTGCGAAGATAGATGTTTCGGATGACGGGACCGTGTTGATCGCGACCGCAGACGGCGAGGCCGGTGCGGCAGCCGTTGCACGTATCAAGGCATTGACCGCCGAAGCGGAGATTGGTGAGACCTACATGGGAACGGTTTCGCGTATCGTCGATTTTGGTGCTTTTGTTGAGATCCTGCCCGGGCTTGACGGACTGCTGCACATTTCCGAAATATCAGACCGGCGTGTTAAAGACGTCCGCGACGAATTGAAGGAAGGCCAGCAGATCCTCGTCAAATGCATTGGCAAGGAAGGCAACAAGGTAAAACTTTCCCGCAAGGCCCTCCTAGCGGAAGAAAAAGCGAAGGCTTCTGGCGGAGAATAGCCTGGCTGCAATTTGGGCCGGCTTTCGGTTAGGAAGCCGGCCTATCAGACATTTAGGGAGAAATAATATGAGCGAACCGGAACCTGATCTTAAGAGCCGAATGCAGAAGAAATTCGTGTGGTGGGGAATTTTCGCGGCGGCCATTTTGGTCGCTTTTTTGATCGGTCTTGTGCCGATGTGGCTGAGTGCCAGAAGTTGCTCCGCCGAGCATGAGATAACGAAAACACAATTGAGAAAAACTGAAGTGCACGATCTGTTGACAACCTCGATAACGGAGGCGAGACGCGGCGAATATGAGGCTGCAAGACAGACGGCCAGCGAATTTTTTACCCGCCTACGGGCGGAAGAAGAGAAGGGCGAGGCCGGTTTTATCACAGCCGAACAGCGAACTAAGATAAAGCCTGTTTTTGACAACCGGGACGCCGCAATAACAATGCTGGCTCAGCGGGACCAGGCTTCGCTTGACCGCCTTACGGATATTTATGCCGCTTACACACAGGCGATTCCGGCAAAGATCCTACCGGCAGCCGCTCCGCCGGCGAATGTTCCGGCTCGATAGGGCCAGTTGAAGATCGAGCGGCGGCGGCAATCATCTTTGTTGCCGTCGCTTTCGTTTTGGAGAGAATTGTCCGATCCTTTGCGATCTTTGGTGAAAAGACGCTGCCGCCCCAGGGTCGAGAATGCAATGGTTGAAGGTAGGCTCTGGTACCTCACAATCTAGATTGGTTGACAGTTATCGAGTCATGCCTGTAAGATGTGTATAAAATGCTGGAATTATACACATCATGCGAACAAATATAGAAATTGACGATAAGCTGATGAAGGATACGCTAAAGATCACCGGTTTGACTACTAAACGCGAAGTCGTGGACTTGGCATTGAAGGAACTATTGCGGCTTCATAAACAGGGCGACCTGCGGAAACTAAAGGGAAAATTTTATTGGGAAGGTGATCTCGAACAAATGAGGCTCGATAGATGATCTTTGTCGATTCGAGTGTCTGGATAGATTATCTTCGTGATCTCGAAACCGTTCAGACTCAGGAACTCGATTCGATTTTGGGAAACAAACGGGTCGTCATTGGCGACCTTGTCATTGCCGAGGTGCTGCAGGGATGCGATGATCCGAAAACCTTCAACGAAACGGTGCGTTTATTCAGACGATCCGATTTCGTGATCGTTGGCGGATATCAAGTTGTTTTAGAAGCTGCTCGCAATTATATTGCGCTCCGCTCGAAAGGAATAACAATTCGGAAAACGATCGACACGCTTATCGCTACCCGCTGCATACTGAACGGATATGAACTCCTTCATAACGACCGTGATTTTATCCCGTTCGAAACGCATCTAGGCCTCAAATGCGTCGTCTGAATTTGTTCCCGGCAATCTGCAACTTACTACTAAACACACCAACCGCCAATTTATGTCTGCACCAAATATCGAAACAATTGTCTCTCTTTCAAAACGCCGCGGTTTTGTGTTTCCGGCTTCGGAAATTTATGGCGGGCTTGGCTCGTCTTGGGATTATGGGCCGCTGGGCGTCGAACTGGCGAATAACATCAAGAAAAGCTGGTGGAACTGGCTGGTCTATGAACGCGACGATATCGAAGGACTGGATTCTTCGATCATCCAGAACCGAAATGTATGGAAATATTCGGGGCACGAGACGACGTTCAGCGACCCGCTGGTCGATTGCCGCGCATGCAAGGGCCGATATCGGCTGGATAAATTGCAGGATGTGCAGTGTCCGAATCATACAAGCGTCCATCCAGGCGACCACAAGGAATGCGATCTGACCGAGGCGCGTGAATTCAACCTAATGTTCAGGACAACGGTCGGTGCTGTCTCGTCTGACGAAGACGAATCCGCACTCGCTTATTTGCGGCCGGAAACCGCGCAGGGCATCTTTATAAATTTTGGCAATGTGCTCAACACTTCGCGGCGAAAGCTGCCGTTCGGTATTGCCCAGATCGGCAAGGCGTTTCGCAACGAGGTGACGCCGGGCAACTTCATCTTTCGTACCCGCGAATTTGAGCAGATGGAGATGGAGTATTTTTGCCGTGCCGAAGACGCTCCGCGGCTGCATCAGGAATGGATCGACGGGTTTCAGGAATGGATAGAATCTCTCGGAATTTCAGCCGCGAATCTCTCGCTTTATGAGCAATCGGCTGACGAACTCGCCCATTACGCCGAACGGACCGTCGATATAATGTACCGCTATTTCCCGGAACGCGAGGACGAGGATAAGCAATGGGACGAGTTGATGGGCATCGCCAACCGGACGAACTACGATCTGCGTGTCCATTCGAAAAAGCCGGAAGACGAGGAAGGGAAGCGCATCAACCCGGATTCGACCGACGACCTTTCATATTTTGATGAAGCAACCAAAGAACGCTTTTATCCGTACGTGATCGAACCGGCCATCGGCGTCAACCGAACGCTGCTTGCCGTGATGATGGATGCCTACACCGAAAAAACGAACGACAAGGGCGAGACGCGTGTCATTTTGAAACTGACGCCGGAACTCGCTCCGATCAAGGTCGCCGTTCTACCGCTTGCCAAGAACAAACCAGAGATCGTCGAAATGGCAAAGAAGCTGAAAAAAGAGCTGCAGCCCTCGATGCGTGCCGTATATGACGACACCGGCGGCATCGGCAAGCTCTACGCACGCCAGGACGAGATCGGCACGCCATTCTGCGTAACCGTCGATCACGAATCGCTCGAAGACAACGCCGTCACCGTCCGCGACCGCGACACGTGGGAGCAGGAGCGCGTATCCATTGATCATATGAAGGATTACTTGCAGAAAAAATTGTTGGCCAACGGTTGAGATGGCTTCGCCCGCCAACACGCCCAGCGACGTCCTGATCGAGTTCCGATCTTAACCATGCAGCTTCATACACTGGTCCGCACGGTGTCATTTCTTTCACTGGTCAGACTGTGAATGACCAAGAACATCATCCAAAACATGATCGCGGCGCAGGCAACGGTCATTGTAGTGCGCAGCGAGATCGATTCCGTCAACTTTTGGATCAACTCAGGGTCTTTGCCTTTGTCCAGCTCAAATTGGATCGGAAGCTGAACGGCAAAAGTGGAGATCCACGCGATGATTTGACACAACAGGAAAAGGCAGACGTGCCACAGGCGAATCGCCGCGGGGCGAAACCACAAAAGCAGCACGGACAAGACAAACCGCAAAACCAGCGGAACGACCAAGAAAACGACGATCCGCGGAGTAAACGCGGCCCGGAAAGCGACAAATTCGTTTTCGCCCACGGTCGAGAATGTCTGGTAGATCACATAGTTGTCGATCAGACTCGCACCTACCGTATAAAACGTCAACGCAAAGGTAAATATGAAAATTCCGTAAGTTGTGAAGATCGACTGTTTCATTGCTTCTTATTCAAGATTCATTTTTTTGAGAAGATTAGCAAAACGCGAATCGGAGCGCATACTGTCCCATTTCGGGTCAACCTTAACGAAACTCAGAAAAACGTCGTGCTCCTGGAAGGCCCTTTCCAGCCAGGCAAAGGTTTCGTCGCGTCGATCCAGTCCGTTGCAGATCAATGCAATGTGGTAAGACGGAACGTATTTTTCTGCCGCCAATGTCTTTAACTCGTCGAGAGCGCCTTCCGCTTGCTCGCGCCTACCCGAAATTGCGTGCGTGTAGCCCGCGAGTGAGATCGTTTCGGCATTACGGCCGGAAAATTCTTCAGCAATTTTTAGCTCTCGTAAGGCTGCGTCAAAGTTTTTCTGGCTAATGTAAACTTTTGCCAGATTGAGATGGGCGACCCAGAAATTCGGTTCGATCTCGAACGTCTTTTGCAGGCGTGCGATCGCTTCGTTCTCGCGTCCGGCGTAAAAGAGAAACAAACCTTCGAGTGAATTTGCGGTCAAGGAAAGAGGGTCGTGTTCTCTGGCTTTTTGAACTTCTGCAACGGCTTCCTCAAATCGCCCCATATTCGATAGGAAATGCGCGTAGGACGGACGTGAGGACGCGTTATTCGGACCGAGTTCGAAAGCGCGGCGGAATTCCGTTTCGGCGCCCGGCCAATCCCAATCAAACCAAAATTTGACCGAACCCGACGAATTGTGGGCATCGGCGAGCATTTCATTAATTTCCAATGCCTTTGCAAGCGCGGCCTTGGCTTTCGGAAAAGCCTCGTTGGGCGGCATTTCGCCGGCAATCGCAAGCAGACGGTAAGCGTCCGCCAAACCGACATAAGCGAGAGCGTAGGTCGGATCGGTATCTATTGCCTGCCTCGAAAATTGGATGCTCTTTCTCATCTCAGCGGGCGTAAATTTCAACATGTGATAACGACCCTTGAGATAAAGGTGATATGCCTCAGGGCTTTTCGGATAATTGTTGTCCAACTGGCTCCGATCGGAATTGGTCAATTTCAAACGCAGATTGCCCGCGATCGCCTGCGCGATCTCGTTTTGCGTGGTTATGATGTCGGCGGAGTTCTTGACGTATTGACTACCCCAAATCTGCGAATCGTTATTCGCGTTGATCAGCCGAACATTGATGACGAGCTTGTCGCCGATTTGCCTGATGTCGCCCGTAACGAGTGTTTCGACGCCAAGCCGCGAAGCGATCTGTCTCGTGTCCGTTTGATTATCCTTGAATCGAAACGCCGAATTTCTCGACATCACTTTCAGGCCGGCAAGCTCAGACAAATTGTTGATGATGCTTTCGGTAATACCGTCCGACAAGTATTCAATATCCGCGTTGTCCGCATTGTTTAGGAACGGCAAAACGGCGATCGACCTGACAGCGGCGCTACTCGGGAGCGATTCCGCCCGAAAGCCGGTGAAAAGGAAAAAGCCTAGTCCTAAGATCAGAAAGCCAAAAACGATTGCTCCGGCTAGCGGAATGATCTTGCGAGAACGATCGACACGAGGAGATTCTGCTGAGGGCGCGATCTCTAAGATCGTTTCGGGCTCCTGGTCGGTCCTTTCGATTGCTGCTTTTGACGGCGGAACATTTCCATTTATATTTCCTGACTCGGGCGTGGTCGAGGATTCGCCGATCCTGACATCGCCGTTGAAGCGATATCCGCGTCGTCGGAACGTCTCAATAAATGGCTTGCCGCTTGATGTCTCGCCCAGCGTTCTTCGCAATACGTGCAGATATTTGGCGAGATTTGACTCTTCGACGATAGTGTCGGCCCAGATGATCTCCATCAAATCATTCTTGCTCAAAATTTCACCACGTCGCTCAACCAGAACGAGAAGGGTTTCGACGGCTTTTGGCGGAAGCGGGATCTCCTCATTTTCGCGGTAAAGCATCAGATGGACAGCATCCAGCTTAAACCTTTCAAACTCGTAAATGCTGTGATGGCTAAGCTTATCCATCGTAAAATTAAAGTCAGGATAAATGAAATCTAAATCCAAAGACATCGTGTTCCCGCCAATACAAAAATAGTGGTGGAGCGGATGATTACAGCGCAGAATGACATCGGCATTGTAACGCGAACCCGCGGAAGATGGAAGTTTTTCGTCACGCCGGTTCGGTCCGCTCCATATTTCAATACCAAAAAAAAGGAGAACGCAGGAACATGAAAACCAGCACAACAATAAACTTAAAGCGTACGATATCTACTACCATCGGCGGACTGCTGCTTGTCGGCATGACGGCGGCGGGAATTTTCTTCACGGGAGATCTGACGCCTTTACAACCGCGGGTGGAGGCGCAGGAAGAGGGCCAACCTGAATCCGAAGCGTTCAGCCGGGAAAAACGGGTTCGTTGCGGAAACGCAACCCTGGAGGGCAGATACGCCGTCATCGGCAACGGGTTTGCGGCTCCGCCGCCGAATCCGCTGCTCCCGTTTGCAACCATAAGCCTGATGACTTTGGACGGCTATGGTCATCTCAGCAATAAGGTCACACGCAGCAATAACGGACAAATTTCCCGGAGCGTCGACTCAGGCACGTATAGCGTCAACGCCGACTGCACCGGAACGATAACCGTTGCGGTCCCTAATCCCCCATTTCAACTGACTTTTGACCTCGTCGTCTCGGATCTGCAAGGTTGGCACGGCAAGGAGTTTTACTTCATTGCCACCACTACCGGCGGAGCAATCACGACCACCGCTAAACGAATTCAATAAAATGCGCCGTGCCGGAGGTCTAAACACGAAGAATGATAGTTTAACCCGGATTCCGCAATACGAGAATAATCTATTATTTCACCGAGTTAGACGTAAACTGAAGCGACGAAAATTTACGAGCTTGGCTCCTCCCAATTTGCAATCCCCCAATTGTCAATTGACAATTGGGGGGATTGTGAAAAAGGTAAGGCTTACGCCTCGCAAACGTCCGTAAATTCTCCTCTACCTACCCCCGCGTTCGAGTCACTACGTGACGATGAGCGGTACAAAGGTTTGCCAGAGCAGGCGAATATGCCTGAATAAACCAGGCAATTCCAGCTAAAACCTTTGCGGACCATTGCATTCGCTGGTACTTTTAAAAGTGCTTCCTCTATGAGCAGAATATCAACAAAAGTCGTATCCCTCGGTGAGGTGGTCCGCTCGCACAATGGGCGGGCGATGCTTGTCGGCGGGTGCGTGCGCGATGAATTGATGGGCATCGTGCCGGAAGATCTGGATTTGGAGGTTTATGGCATTGTCCCCGAACGGCTTCGGGAGATATTAGATACATTTGGAGAGGTGAACGTCGTCGGCGAGGCTTTCACTGTCTATAAGATCGGGAATGATCTAGATATTTCGATTCCGCGTCGGGAAAGAAAGGTCGGTAAAGGGCATCGTGGATTTATGGTCGAAGGCGACCCCGACATGTCGTTTGAAGAGGCTTGTTCCCGGCGTGATTTCACGGTTAACGCAATTCTGAAGGACCCGTTGACGGGCGAGGTGATTGATCCGTTCGACGGAAGGGACGATATTGAAAAGCAGATTTTGCGGCATGTTTCGAGCGAGACGTTTGCGGAGGATTCTTTGCGCGTTTTGCGTGCGGCACAGTTTGCGGCGCGTTTCGAATTCGATATCGCGCCGGAAACCGGTGAGATCTGTAGAACGATCGACGTTACCGATCTGCCGAAAGAACGCATCTGGGGCGAGATCGAAAAGCTTCTGCTAAAAGCCCAATGTCCCTCGATCGGTTTGAAATGGCTTTATGATCTTGGTGTCGTCGATCAGCTTTTTCCTGAGATGAAAGCTCTCGTTGGTGTGCCGCAGGAGCCTGAATGGCACCCCGAGGGCGATGTCGATGTCCACACGCTGATGGTTGTAGATGAAGCACGAAGACTGATCGACGATCTTCCATATGAGCGGCAGGTTGCCGTAATGCTTGGAGCTCTCGCTCACGACTTCGGCAAGCCGCCGACCACTGTTTTTATGGACGGCCGCTGGCGTTCGCATTCCCATGACGAGGCCGGGGTCGAACCTACACTTTCATTTTTGGATACGCTGGGACTTTTCACTTTGAACGGTTTTGATGTCCGAAACCAGATCGTTCAGCTTGTTCGATATCATCTAAAGCCCGGCGAATACTACAAGTCAAAGTCTCCCGTTGGCGATGGTGCATTTCGCAGACTCGCGAGAAAGGTCGAACCCGATCTGCTCTATCGCGTCGCAAAAGCCGATAGCCTGGGGCGATATCCCGACGGCGACCGGAGCAGGATGGTCTTCGGCTCGGAAGCTCAGGAATGGTTCATCGAAAAGGTCAGGGAGCTGCAAATCGAGAAAAAGGCACCCGAGCCGATCCTGATGGGCCGGCACCTTATCGAAATGGGCCTGGAGCCGGGGCCTCGGTTCAAAGAGATACTCGACGCCGTCTATGAATTGCAGCTTGATGGAAAGGTTGGAAATATCGACGAAGCGTCGGCCGCCGCAAAGAAATTATTATGACTTTTCATTCTCAGATTCGATCTTTTCGGCGATAGCGTTTTCCTGTTTTATATCGACGCGAAGCCTTCGGTACAGACTCATCCATTGGTTCGCTATCCAAGGCAAAACAAAGAATGCGATCACATAGCCGCGCCAATCGTCGATCAGCATACGAAATCCGCCGACCGCGACCACGGCCAAAGCCACCCAATGAGAAAAACAATATTCGCATGTCCAAACGTAAAAGAACTTACGCACGAGAATATTCCGGCTGTCCTCGGATCGTTTTTTACAATATTCTCGCCATTCGCCAAAGATAGCCTCCTGCGTCACTGTCCAGGCGATCGAAGCGACCACGAATGACAGAATAATGAGCACGTAAATTTCTTTGATGGTCTCCATCGGGTTTAAAATACTTTTGCGGTTTCCGAAAGCATAACACATTCGAAAACCGCAAATTAGACAAGAATAAAGCTTATTGTTTGCCTTCGAGAAAAGCTTTCAGCCGCCGCGAACGCGACGGGTGCCGCAGCTTTCTTAAAGCCTTTGCCTCGATCTGGCGGATACGTTCACGAGTGACGGCGAAGTGCTGGCCGACTTCTTCGAGCGTGTGCTCGCTGCCGGTGTTGCCGAGGCCGAAGCGCATCTTTATCACCTTTTCCTCACGTGGTGTCAGCGTTGCCAAAACCTCATCGGTTATTTCACGTAAATTGGAAAAGGTTACCGATTCTGCCGGATTCAATATCGATTTGTCTTCGATGAAATCACCCAAATGCGAATCTTCCTCTTCACCGATCGGTGTCTCTAATGAGATCGGTTCCTGAGCGATCTTCAAAACCTTTCGCACCTTCGAAACGGGGATATCCATTCGCTTGGCGATCTCTTCGCTCGTCGGTTCACGGCCGAGTTCCTGCACCAGCAGCCGCGAAGTACGGATCAGCTTGTTGATCGTTTCGATCATGTGGACCGGAATTCGGATCGTGCGTGCCTGATCGGCGATCGCTCGAGTGATGGCCTGGCGGATCCACCACGTTGCGTAGGTCGAAAATTTATAACCGCGACGCCATTCGAATTTATCGACGGCCTTCATCAAACCGATGTTGCCTTCCTGGATCAGATCAAGAAACTGCAGGCCGCGGTTTGTATATTTCTTTGCGATCGAAACAACGAGACGCAAATTGGCCTCGACCAATTCGCGTTTGGCCTTGTTCGTTTCGTACTCGCCAATGCTGATCGTCTGATACGATCGCTTTATCTCGACGATCGGGAGATGAAATTTCTCATCGATGGCCGCAAGAGTTTTTTTGGCTTCGGCGACCTTTGCGTTAAGCTCCTTTTTTTCCGGGGCGCCCGGTTTTTTGGCAAGCCGTTCCTGGGCCTTTTTGATGGCCCGTTCGTTTTTATGGATCTCTTCGACCACCTTGCGGATCGACGCGATCATCAACTGCATCGAGTGTTCGGTCAGGTTGAGATTTTTGATCTCCTGAGCTATCTCGAGCCGCATTCGCGCCGTCTGGCGGGTCAGCCGAAGAAGTTTTTTTGGCTTTTTACCCTTGGCGGTCGGCTTTGCAACTTTTTGTTCTTTACGAAGGGAGACCCAAACCCTTAGGGCTGCGGCGTAATTTTGGCGGATGTTGCCGATGCCTTCCAGCGTCCAGCGAAGATATTCTTCGGCCTTGTCTTCTTCAAGCGAAATTTCAGCTTGTTCCGAAAACGCGACCGTCTCTCGGATGCTGGCCTTGCCGTCCGCCAGATCGTCCCCGATCTTCAATAACCGTTCGACCGAGATCGGCGACCGCGAGATGGATTTGCGGGTCTTTATCTGGCCGCGTTCGATACGCTTAGCGATCGTGACCTCGCCCTCGCGGGTCAAAAGCGGAACGATGCCCATTTCGCGCAGGTAGAGGCGAACCGGGTCGTTCGATTTATCAAGAGCTCCGGCGGAAAGGTCGAGGTCGATGTCGTCCTCTTCATCGTCGTCCGCATCCTCATCCAGGGCCATCTGCGACGCCTTTTCCAACAGTTGGGCGTCGGTTTCCGCAACCGAGATGTTTGCTCCCTCAAGCCGGTCGAGAACGTCCTCAAGATCGTCCGCCGACATCATATTCTCGGGAATCTCGCGATGCAGCTGGTCAAGGCTGATAAATTTCTTTCGTTTGCCCAACGCAACCAGGCGGTCCATCAGGTCTTCTTTTTCGTCGTAATCAGGCATATTTTCCTGGGAGTTTGAATGAATACTCGTGTAAATCGTTGTTCGCAATAATACTTAGATACGTTTTCAGGCCGACTTTTGTTCCAAAATCGGGCTTTACATCGAAATCGTAAAGTATATCAGGTTTCGCGGATTTTACTAAGCAGGGTCTGCTGCATTTTTGACAATTCGAGGTGTTCGGCGACGAGTTCATTGACGACTGTGGGGTCGCCGGCCTGTTCCGCTGCCAGCAATTCCTGGCTTACATCATGGAGCCGGGTTTGAATTGCCATAGAACGCAGAGAAAGGATGCAGTTTTCGGCATCGTGCAGCACCGTGTCGATCACCTCGCCTTCGCCGCGCTTGCCTTCGCCGATCATCAGGAGCGGAATAAAGTCGGCGGCCAGATCGTCGTCATCGGCGAGTTCGATCAGGGTTTCAAGGTCAAGGGTCCTGTTTTGGTCTTCGATGAGGTACATCGCACGGAAAATAGGTGCGGTCGCCAACTGGTCAAAGTCGCTTTCCTCGAGCAGGGGAAGAACCTTGTGCCGAAGTTCCGCGTCATGGGCAAGCAGTTCCAGCAGATGCTGTTCGGCGACCGTCATTTTTACCTGGGCGGCGCGTCTGGCCTGCCGTCTTATCAGGTCGGCGTCGGCCCGCTGCCCATTTTTTACAGTTTGCCAAAGATCACGTTTTAGGCCCGCGTCATCCACGCGAAAGAATGCCATCGAGTCGTCAAAGCTCTGCCGTTTCTGGATCGGGTTCTTTATCGCCGAAAGCACGGGCATTACATCTTCGATCGCCTCCGCTTTTTGACGCGGATTTGCCAAACTTCGCCCCGCGAGCGACGTGTCCAGTGTGAAATTGAGAAACGATGTTGAGCGGCCGCGGGCTGCGTTGTAGGCTTCGGCACCGTTTGCCCGGATGAAATCGTCGGGGTCCTGGCCGTTCGTTAGGACAAGGACCTTGACCTCGAGATCGTTTGGCAGAAGCTCTTCGATCGCCCTTCGTGCCGCCTTTATCCCCGCAGCGTCGCCGTCGTAATTGATGACGACCTTCTTCGTAAAGCGGCTGAGCAGTTTTGATTGTTCGGGGGTGAACGCGGTCCCAAGGCTGGCCGCAATGTTCGTGATGCCGAACTGATAGAGGGCGATCAGGTCGAGATACCCTTCGACCAGGATCGCGAATTTCTTTTGTCGAATAGCGTCTTTTGAATTGAAAAGCCCGTAAAGATGCCGGCCTTTGACGTAAGCGGGCGTTTCAGGCGAATTAAGGTATTTCGGCTGATCGTCACCCATCGCACGTGCCCCGAACGCGACCGGATCGCCGTTTATATCCAGAACCGGAAACATTATCCGCCCGCGAAATCGGTCGAAGACGCGATCTTTTTCTTCGTTCACCGAGACCAATCCGCTTTGCTCGATCAACTTTTCATCATGGCCTTTTTCCGTTAGATGATCCAACAGGGAATCCCAAGAATCCGGCGCGAATCCGATGCGGAACTGTTTGATGATCTCTTCGGTAATTCCTCGCTGCTCAAGATATTCTCTCGCAGCCCCGGCCTTTTTACCTCTTTCACTTTTCCCCTTTCCCCCTTTTTCACTTTTACCCGCGCCTTGAAGCTCTGCCTCCCAAAATTCAAGGGCTACCTTATTCAGTTCAACGACCTCCTCTGATAGCTGCTTTTTCTCTTCCTTTCGTTTCTTATTTTGTTGATACTGATCGTCGTCGATCGGCTCGGGCAGCGGCACGCCCGTCATCTCCGCAACCCGCTGAACCGCTTCGGGAAAATTCAGCCCCTCCATCTCCATCAAAAAATTAAACGCCGTCCCGCCCTTTCCGCACCCAAAACATTTATAAAACCCCTTCGCCGGATTCACCGAAAACGAAGGCGTCTTCTCCTGATGAAACGGACAACACCCCATCCAATTCGCCCCCTTTTTTTTGAGCGGCGCATACGGCTCGATCAACCGCACCAGATCGGCACGGTTCTTAAGGTCATCGATGAAATATTGGTCGTAGAGCACTACTTCTTTTCCGCGGGAATAAACCAAAACTCAATTTCTATAACGTAATTCCTAGGTCGGTGAACATAGTAAACTCGAAGCCGATCTTTCGATAGACCCTGTTCCGATTGCAATGATGGCAAGAAATCGTCCGCAAGGGCATTTCTCCCCACCCACGTGTTTCCCCGAACAATGATCTTTCCGTACGATCCAGGATTGGCTTTGATCAAATCAACGTAATCGTAGGGAATAAAGGATGGGCAAACACCAAGATCGTCAGCCTGGCCGAACATAAACGGCCTCGTCACGTCGCGCGGTTTGTCAGCGAGCTCCTCAAATTTTGGGAAATCGGCTCCTTTAGGGACTCTCCAAAATTGAGCGGATTGATTTCCTGATGCAGAATTGATGACAATTCGCAGCCTGCTGGCATCAAACCTTCGCATATAGGCATTTGCTCTAATAATAAGTTTTGTCGCATCAGGTCTCTTCCTCGAAGATGAAATGTTCACAAACCCAATGTCATTCGGATATTTCATCAGTTCCGAGAAAAAACTGTCGGTTCGTCCAAGCAAATCCCCACACGGGATTTCACCGAATTCATCAACCAAAACCGCCTTTGGAGTTACCTGACCGGCACCTGCAATGGCAAACACGATCACAAAAATGGCGAGCAACACAGACCGCCGTACCAGATCGGCTCGTGATTTGAGGTCGATGAAGAATTTGTGGTCGTAGAGCATGGTTTGGTTAAGGAAGAAGCCAGTATTCCGTTGTCGGATTGATCCGATAAGGATTTGGCTTTGAACTGATCTTCTGAAACACTCTAACTCGTGATCGGTCCATAGAGTACTTATCTACGAGCGATTTTATGACCATCTGCTTTCGGCGAAGAAACTCTCTATTTGAACGAACAATCAAAACGACGTTTACTCTGGCATTGGTGTTAAATTCAAGGGCCTTCGCAAGCAAGGCAACCTCATCCACATCGAGGCAAACTCCGACTTCAACAGAATAGGAATCGCCATTAGTAAACAGAAACGATTTGGTGCCGGCCGGGTAACTCATTCGCCACTCAGATTGTTCGAGTTCGGGCAATGGTGCTCCTAATGGAGAAACCCAGAATTTAATACTCCAGTCATTGGCTAAAACTCCGCGGCGAATATTCACGCGGTGTTGCGGAATATTTCGACGAACGAAATACCCGCGGATCATGGCGTCCCAATAAAAGGCGGTGCGCGGGTTTAGATGGTGCGGAAATAATATCGATAATTCCTACCGTGTCGACACGCTTTTGCAGATCGCTTGCAAACCCGTCCAGTCGAGCCCACAACAATTCGCAGTTTGGCTTTCCGAGATCATCGAACAAAACCGCTTTTGGTTCCTGGCAGTCGGCATAGACTCCGAAAGCCATGAGTAAGCTAACGATCAAACATGTTCTGGACAGGTTCATTTCTTAGGCACTACTCACGCGTTTTCGTCTTTCGTCCGCATCCGGCGATATGCTAACAGCCAAGCGATTCATTGCTGGCTAAGGTTCTAAAAATGTCGCCCTAGTCCCGTAGGGATCAGATCGGCCTTGCGGGAAGCAGCCAGTTGTAAAGTTTCAGTTCTGCTATTATAGCGCCATTTCCGCTTTGGTCGGATAGGGCAAAGGTGAAGGGTTCTATCAGGTGGTGGTTTTGTAGGGTGTAAGGCGATGAAGTTGTTCGAAGCATCAATGCTCGAAGGCGTAGGGGGCCGACAGGGAGTGCCGATTGACCTGTTCTAATCCCTAAACCCGTTAAGATTCGTGAGGTGATGGGCGGGCCCTGCTTAGTTCGCTCTTCGTTCCTGCCTTTTTTGTCGAAGCATCTCTTGCTTCTCCATGAAACGTTCATAGTCCTGGTTCCGTTTTTCTCGGCGAAGCTTATACTCTTTTTCTAGATCGGGTTTCAGAACCTCGTTCTTGAAAGTTACATCACTGCGTGCTTCCGTCAAGGCCATCCATCCCCTCCTGCTGGTTGATCCGTCGCGCCATACGAATGTTGAGTCGCTAGTACCCCTTCCAGCGTGTTCCAGCGACTTACACTTATCGCCCGCCTGCTGTGGACCCGTTCGCTCGACCCGGTCCGCCTCGAACAGAACATGCATTACGACATCTGCGTCCAGACGTTCAAAGTAATAGTCGGTGACCGTGACGTTTTGAACGCCGCCCGAGCAGTAGACCATGATCATCGGGCCTTGAACCGTCTCGTTCACCTGATACCGTGTGCCGACCATTGCTACCGGACGCGTTGTAGGAACGCTACCTACGTCGTATGACCTATCGTTCAGGCCGCCGGTGTGTTTCTTGATCTCACCCGCCAGGGTGTTCCAGTCGGGCAGTTCAACTCCCCAACTGGGTGCGTCTCGCCCCAGTGGCTCGACATTTGTATATGTCGATCCGTCGATACCGATCGCCCCGCCCGGCTTGATGGCGGTGGCCGTCGGTATCGCATTCACATCGCTGGGTGAGGAATCTCCGGCGGAGTACAGATATCCAGAGACCAAGATCGCCACAATGACTGCGGCTGATAGGAGTATTCGCGGCGTCGAGCCTATGGTCGTCGAAGTAGCTGCACGATGATCATTCGGCAACTTGTAAAAGCCGGTCATGCACCGGACGCATCGTGTCGCGGCCGACGGGTTAATTAGGCCGCAAACCGTGCAAGTTACATTATTCATTATTGGGAATCCTCAGGAAAGAGCTGTTCTAGGCAGAGTCAAGCGAGGGGTCAAGAACCAACAGTAATTGTAGGGAATTTTGGAGCAGCGAGTCAACGATTTTGATCTATGGTCTAAGCTCTGCGACCGTTGCTCCGTTCCCACCTTGGTCGGATGGGGCGAAGGCGAAGCGTTCGATCAACTCATGGTTCTTCAGGAAATGGTGGACGTAATTCTTGAGGGCTCCGGTGCCGAAGCCGTGGATGATGCGGATGCGGGGGAGCGATGCCATATAGGCTTCGTCTATAAAACGGTCGAGTTCGTATTCGGCCTCGGCGGTGGTTCTGCCGATGAGGTTTAGCTCCATAGGAGCGTCGCGGCCGTCGATCGAGATCGACGAGGTTATGCCTTTTCCGGCGAGGCCCGATGTTTTATCGGGCACACTCCCCGCGGACCGCGTTTCTGCCTCGGCCAGTTGGAGATTTTCGATCTTTTCTCGGAGGCGCATTCCGCCGACGAGGATCTCGGCGACCTCCGTATCCATTTTCTCGATGGTGCCGATGTTGCCGAAGGATGTGATGACGCTGGAGCCGATCTCAATGGTTGAGGACTCTTGTTTTTGGCCGGATTGAGAAGCGGGTCGGGTTGAGCCCTTACTTACGTG
This sequence comes from Pyrinomonadaceae bacterium, assembly GCA_041745075.1. Taxonomy (GTDB): domain Bacteria; phylum Acidobacteriota; class Blastocatellia; order Pyrinomonadales; family Pyrinomonadaceae; genus OLB17. Next base: position 34,692 of record JBGTJP010000042.1, read on the forward strand.
CGGGCTACTGATACTGGGGCTACTGACACGTGGGCCGCTGATAGTCGCGGCGTCCTGCATTTTCGCCATCACGGCCCGGTTTAGCTCAGCCTTTCGGGCCGAGCGTTCCTTTTCGAGTTTGTTCTTTAGGACTTTGTCCTCAATGCCCGACATGAACGCTTTTGACTGGCGTTCGAACGAATCGACGGTTTCGGCAAGCTGCTGTTCAAATTGCTTTTGTCGTTTTCGTTCCTTCTTCCCGGCCTCGATATCGAGCGTCGCGTACTTCATCGCGACGGCTTCGCGTTCTTCTTCGAGGGCGATGCGAAGGTCTTCGGCCTGTTTGGTCTCGGTTTGGAGCTTGAGCAGATATGCTTCGGCGTCCTGGGCCGAAATATCGAGATTTTGCCGGGCGTTGTCGATCACTTCGGGCAGAATGCCAAAACGGCTCGCGATCTGGATGCCGGACGACGCACCGGCAAGGCCGATGAGCAATTTATAGGTCGGCTGGAGCGTTTTCTCGTCGAATTCGACCGAGGCGTTGATGACATTGTCGTCATTCGCGGCGTAGATCTTAAGCCCGCGATAATGTGTTGAGGCAATGACCTGCGCACCTTTTTGACGGAAGTGATCGACGACAGCCACGCCGAGCGCCGAGCCTTCTTCGGGGTCTGTGCCCGTCCCGGCTTCATCGAGCAGGACGAGCGACGGCGGCACGCACTCACGCATCATGTCGGCAATGTTCGACATGTGCGATGAAAAGGTCGAGAGATTTGCTGAGAGCGACTGGTGGTCGCCGATGTCGGCGAGCACGGAACGGTAAAAGGGAATTTTCGCCGCTTTTGCCGGAACCGGAAGACCGGAGATCGCCATCAGGCTGAGCAGGCCGGCGGTCTTGAGCACGACGGTCTTTCCGCCGGCGTTGGCTCCCGATATGATCATGACACCTTTTTCGCGGGTCAACGAGAATGAGCTCGGCACGACCTCGTTGACCGCCTGTTCACCTTTGGTTACAGAGGAACTTTTCGGGGTAGCTGATAGCTGATAGCTGATAACTGACAGCGATTCCTGCAACAGAGGATGACGGGCTTCGATGAGTTCGAGAGTTTCGTTTTCGGAAATTTGCGGAACGATCGCTTTGAATTTTCGGGCAAATTCGACCTTGGCCTTTATGAAATCGAGTTCGGCGACGGCCGCGACGGCCGTTTCGATTGCGGGAAGCTGCTCGCGAAGCTCTTCGGTCAACTGAAACAAAATTCTCGCGACCTCGCGTTCTTCCTTGCCCTTAAGATTTTGCAGTTCATTATTCGCCTCGATGGCTTCAAGCGGTTCGACAAAGACCGTCTGGCCGCTGGACGAAAAGCCGTGGGCGACACCGTCGACCTTTCCGCGAAAATCCGCCTTGACCGGGATCACGAAACGGTCGTTGCGGACGGTGACTAGTTGATCCTGGATCGCGTCCCCCGATTTTCGCATAACCGATTCGAGCGATTTGGTCAGGCGTGCTCGCTGATTCGAGATCTCACGTCGGATCTTTGCAAGCTCAGGCGATGCCGAATCGTCAAGCTCGCCGCTCGGCAAGAGCTTCTTATTTATCCGTTCAATTGCCGCAAGCAGCGTTGGCGGAATGCCCTCGACCAGTTGCCATACTGTCGGCGCGGCCTCCATTTCCGGCTGGATCGATGAGCGGGCAAATATAGCCTGATTACAGACCCGGGCAAGTTCAAGCAGAAGAGTCGGCTCGAGTGTGGCGTTTTTGATCTTTAAGATCGCAACGGCATCACCCGGATCATCGAGACCGCTGAACGACCAATTCACCTGCTTTTCTTCGTTCAAAATTATCGTTTCTGAGACGGTGGCGAGGTCGTGTTCGAGCTCGATCTTGCTGGTCTTTGGGCGCAGGTCGGCAAACCGCGCTTCGCCCATCGGCGTCTGCGCGTGGCGGCTGACCAGTTCGAGCAGCCGTTCGTATTCAAGTGTTTCGAGTGAAAAACTCATCGGAATTCACTTGACTTCGATGCCTTTCCAGAACGCGACATAGCCTTCTATATGCTTGCCTTCGGTCTTCGTTTCCGGATAATACCATGCCGCGTCGGCATTCGTTTCGCCGTTGACGACAACATCATAGTAACTGCAAGTGCCTTTCCAACTGCAGACCGTGTGCGTTTCGCTCGGTTGGAAAAATTCGGCTTTGATCGAATCTTTCGGGAAATAGTGATTGCCTTCGACGACTACTGTCTCATCGCTTTCGGCTAAGGTTGTTCCATTCCATCTTGCTTTCATAATTTTTCTCCGCTGGGATCGCAGGCGCCCTCGCCTGCATGAGCGTGAAACGCGAACAACCCGTTGCCATTAGGCAAGCCGAGATTGTCACCCTTTGACGTCGCAAAAGACGCGACGTTGCAGGCGAGGGCGCCTGCGTTCCCGGTCCGTCACAAAAATCTCGCTCTTATTTCCGGCGTCGGCATCATACAGGCGTCCTGCCGTCCAAAGAGCCGGTACCGGTATTTCGCAAATGTTTTGTATGCCCAGTCGCGGATCGGTCGGGGAACGATCTTGAACGCATACGCCCATGACCAAATGCCATCTAGCCGTCGAGCGATCCGAAGAGCGCCGGTCGAATGTGTATAAGCCTTATCGTCCTCGATCAGAATAACCGAGTCGGTTTCGGCCTTGTCTATTTCGTGCTCTGCCATCAGTTCTTCGCCGAGGTCCGATTGGAGCGGCGAGAATTTGAAATAACTTGCCTTATCGTGTTCGATAATGAAATTTACCGAACCGTTGCAAAAATTGCAGACACCGTCAAAAAGAACGATCGCACCCATAATTAAATTCTACCGCAAGAAGCGGATAGATTTCATTTTGCCGCAGCGATAAACTTATAAACATGGATACGGAGATCTATTGGAATGCGGTAAAGACAAACGACGCCAGATTCGACGGTGCTTTTTTCCTCGGTGTGAAAACGACCGGAATTTACTGTCGGCCTTCGTGCCGGGCGAGGACGCCAAAGCGGGAGAATGTGGCTTTTTTTGAATGCTGGAGCGATGCCGAAAGATCCGGTTTGCGTGCATGTCTGCGATGCAAGCCCAAGGATGTCGGAAATGTTGATGCACAGATCGAAAAGATCGTCAGCGCTTGCGGGCTTCTTGAGTCGGACGATGTTTATTCGCTCGACGACCTCGCGGCCGAAGTCGGCCTTAGCCCCTATCACCTGCAGCGGAGTTTCAAAGAGATCATCGGCGTATCGCCAAAAAAATATTCGGAGGCAAAAAGAATGGAACGGTTTAAGACTGAACTAAGGGAAGGCGGCGACGTGACCGCCGCAATGTATGACGCGGGGTTTGGTTCAAGCAGCCGCCTTTACGAGAAAGCGTCGGAGAACATGGGAATGACTCCGGCGGCGTACAAGAAAGGCGGGCAGGGAATGAATATCAATTTTTCGATAACGGATTGCGAGCTCGGCCGGATCCTGGTTGCAAGAACGATAAAAGGCCTTTGCAACGTAGCATTTGCGGACGACGATAAACAGCTCGAAGAAAACCTCCGGAAAGAATATCCAAATGCCGAGATCGTAAAGGATGCCAAGGTATTGAAAGGATTCGTCGATGAGATCTTGAAACATTTGTCGGGAGCGAAGAAGCGCCTCGATCTGCCGCTGGATATTCAGGCAACGGCTTTTCAGATGAAG
>JBGTJP010000043.1:0-6691 GCA_041745075.1 Pyrinomonadaceae bacterium
GATGGATGCCGATCTGCAAAACGACCCGGCGGATATCAAACGGCTGCTCGATAAATTGGACGAAGGCTACGACGTGGTTTCCGGCTGGCGAAAGGACCGACAGGACAAGCTGATCTCGCGTAAGATACCGTCGCAAATAGCTAACCGCGTCATCTCTTGGATCGGAGGCGTGCCGCTGCACGATTACGGTTGCTCACTTAAAGCTTATCGCCGCGATGTGATCCAGGACGTAAAGCTTTACGGCGAAATGCACCGCTTTATCCCGATCTACGCAAGCTGGGCGGGCGCCCGCGTGACCGAGATCCCCGTCGATCACCACGCCCGCACAATGGGCAAATCGAAATACGGCATCTCGCGCACAATAAAGGTCATCTTCGACCTGATGACCATAAAATTCATGGCGTCGTACCAGACCAAACCGATCTACGTCTTCGGCACCTTCGGCATGATCGCGTTTTTCTTATCGCTCATCTCCGGAATCTGGGCCATCGTCCTCAAATTCTACGGCACGTCATTTATCCTGACCCCGCTGCCCGTGATAACCGTAGTAATGCTCGCGATCTCGGTACAATTTTTCCTAATGGGCCTGTTGGCGGAACTGTCGGTAAGGACGTACCACGAATCTCAGGACAAGGCTATTTATGCAATCCGGGAGAGGATTGGGTTCGAGAGCAAAGATGCCTGAACTAAAATGGAAAGATCATGAGGTAGTCGAGTGTCTTGGCGTCATGCCAGAGACAGATGAATTCTTCACGTCTCATTCCTTTCAAAGAGTCTTCGATTCGATTCGTCTAGAGTTAACGATTTGGGAGAACGAAAGCTTGGTTGCGGTTAGTTTATTCGAAGATCAAAAGACAGATCCTTTCCTCGATTTGTGTTTCATAGTTAGAGACCGCGTCGAGTTTGTTTCGGAAGCCGAGTTTAGCAGCCTTAGATTCCACGACTCAGTAGTCGTAACCAGCAGAATTTGGCAGATATATGACGAGGATAAGCGTGATTGGTTTGATACCAAACTCTTGCCGACCAAAATCGGCTTTGAGTTAGCCACCTTCCCGAAATTTAAATTCAAGGTGCATTGAAAGATGTGCGGAATAGCAGGTTGGATAAACCTAGACACAACTAAGCCCAATCACGACGCCGAGGCAGTGCTGCACTCGATGTGTGAGCGGATCGTGCATCGAGGGCCGGATTCGGAAGGGTTGTGGACGGACGAGACGGTCGCTTTGGGAATGCGGCGGTTGTCGATCATTGATCTGAAGACGGGCGACCAGCCGGTGTTTAGCGAGGACAAGACGGTCATCGTGATGATGAACGGCGAGCTGTACAACTATCGCGAGGTGCGCGCCCGATTGGAGAAAGACGGATTCAAGTTCGTCACGCAGAGCGATACCGAGATACTGCCGCACCTTTACCAGAAATACGGCGATGCGTTTATCGATCATATAAACGGGATGTACGCCTTTTCGCTATGGGATTCGCGAAAGAAAAAGCTCATCATCGCCCGCGACCGCTTTGGTGAAAAGCCTCTTTATTATGGAGTGGTCGACCGAAAACTCATCTGGGCATCCGAGCCAAAGGCGATCCTCGCTCACCCGGATGTCAACCCCGAACTCGACCTGAACGCCCTGCGCCATTTCGTCACGTTCGACTACGTCCCGGCCCCAATGTCGATCTACAAAGGCATCCACAAACTCCCGGCGGCGCATGTTCTGACGGTCGAGAAGGGCGAGGTTAAGACCAGGAAATACTGGGACATTTCGTGGTCTGGGTCTGGAAGAGTCACCACCCCGTCCGCCCAAAGCGGCGCCCACCCCTCTTTAGACAAGGAGGGGAGAAAAGAATCGCCACTCCCCTCCTTGTCTAAGGAGGGGTGGCAGGCGGATGCTGTTCGTCCGTCTGACGGGGTGGTGAAGTACGGCACGAGAAACGGCGAATCTCACACAGACACGCGTAAAGGCAAAGAAGAGACGCTAAGTGGAAAGGCAGAGGAGCTAATAGATCTGCTTTCCGATGCCGTCCGCATGCGGCTGGTCTCCGACGTACCTCTCGGCATTTTGCTTTCCGGCGGCATCGATTCGTCGACCGTCGCTGCCTTCGCCACGCAGCACGCGACCGAACGAGTCAAGACTTTCTCGATCGGCTTTGAAGAAGATTCTTTCGACGAATCCAAGTACGCACGCCAAGTCGCAAAACATCTGGACACGGAGCATTACGAGGACAGGCTTTCGGCAACGACAGCAGGCGATCTGATCTCTGAGATCGGCAAATGGCTTGACGAGCCGATGTCTGACGGCTCGCTGATACCGACGTTCCTTCTCGCAAGATTTGTCAGAAAGCACGTGACGGTCGCCTTGGGCGGCGACGGCGGCGACGAGCTTTTTGCGGGTTACCCGATGTACTACGCCCACACGCTGGCGGCGAAGTACAACGCTATCCCGGCCTTCGTCCGATCGGGCCTGATCGAACCTGCGGTCAATGCCCTGCCTGTTTCTACGAATAATATGTCGTTCGATTACAAGGCGAAACGCTTTGTCCGCTCGGCAAGGCACGACGACATCGCCCGCCACCACGGCTGGTTCGGATCGTTTTCGGAGGAACAGCACAAGGAGCTTTTTACAAAAGATGTGCTCGCCCAAACCGAAGCCGACATCTACCGCGGCGTCCGCGAACTGGTCGATGCGTCTGACGCGAAGAACGTCATCGAGCGGATGCAGTACGCCGACATCAACTTCTATCTGGCCGAGGACATCCTGACCAAAGTTGACCGGGCCGCAATGGCCGTCAGCCTCGAAACGCGTGCCCCGTTCCTCGACCCGAGAGTAGGCCAATTCGCCGCGTCGATCCCGGTCGAATACAAACTTAAAGGTAAGAGCGGCAAGGTCATCCTAAAAGAGGCGATGAAGGACCTGCTCCCGCACAACATTCTCCACCGCCCCAAAAAAGGCTTTGGCATCCCGACCGCCGAATGGCTCAACGGCCGCTTGAATGGGCTAATGCATGACATGCTCTCGCCCGAGCGTCTGAACAAACAGGGGCTGTTTAGCGTAGACTACGTGCAAAGGCTGATAAAGGAACACGAGACGGGTGCCGCGTCGCACCATAAGGAGCTTTGGACGCTACTTGTTTTTCAGCTTTGGTGGGACAATTTTCTTCAGCAGCCCGGGCACGCATAACGGCAACGTCTTCTATGAAGTCTCATTTGATCAACATTCCCTTTCGATCGCTGTTGATCTTCTTAGGAATTTTTGCAGTTAGCTGCGCACAAGACCAAGTTCCTTCAGATTCAGCTGAAAATCGATCGGATAGTGAAAGTGTTCAACGATTGCCGGATGTGCGTGAAGTCAAGCTTCAGGGTGATGGTAGGGGCTATGAAAAAACTGGAGGCTGGACGATTCCCGATCTGACGTCAATTGAAAAGGATGATCAGTTCAAAGTGCAAGGAGCTAAGACATTCGATGGAATGGAAGTCAATGTCGAAGCTGCCAGATACCGGTTTGAATTCGGTCATGCGCTCGTTTCCTCCGAAATGGCAACGGTAATGGGCGGGGGCAATCTGAACATTCAGTCAGTGAGTGAGTATAAAGCGAAAGATCGCACTTTTGCCTACATGTTGCTTGTAAATCCTGTTGAGTTGGACAAAGCAAGCAATAAGATCAAGGGCAGTCGCGGGTTTGTTTTCTATTTCGCCGTATATGATGAGGATGGCGACGGTGTATTCGAAACATTGGCCATCGACGAACCTTCGGTCACTAGAAGGCTCCGGCCTCATGTTCCTGAATGGGCCGCGAAGTGAGAACACTCATTCGCTATAGTACTTTTTGGAAGTCACAAGTAAGTTGGTTATCATTCGACATATATGAAAACACTCTACCCAGAGATCGAGCCCTTTGATTCGGGCATGTTGAAAGTTTCCGATATCCACGAAATCTATTACGAACGTGTCGGCAATCCGGATGGAATACCTGTTGTTTTTCTGCACGGCGGGCCGGGCGGTGGGTTGATACCGATGTACCGGCAGTTCTTTGACCCGGCGGCGTATCATGTTGTTCTATTCGACCAGCGTGGTTCGGGACAATCGACACCGCACGCCGAATTGAGCGAGAACACGACATGGGATCTGATCAAGGACATCGAAACGCTCCGCGAAAAATTCGGCATTGAGAAATGGCACGTTTTTGGCGGCTCTTGGGGCAGCACGCTGAGCCTTGCCTACGGCATTACGCATCCTGACAGGTGTCTGGGCCTGATCCTTCGCGGCATTTTTCTGACGCGAAAAAAAGAATTGGCATGGTTCTATCAGTATGGAGCGTCCGAGATCTTTCCTGATTTTTGGGAACGCTATCGCGACGAGATCCCCGAGGCAGAACGCGGCGATTTTATGACCGCCTATCACAAACGGCTGACAAGCGAAGATGAAGAAACACGCCTTTCCGCCGCCCGTGCCTGGAGCACGTGGGAAGGCGCGACATCGAAGCTCTATCCGGACCAGGACCTGATGAACCACTGGGAAGGCGAGCACGAAGCTCTTTCACTTGCCCGCATCGAATGCCACTATTTTATGAATGGTTCGTTTTTTGAAAGCGATAATTTCCTGCTCAAAAACGTGGACAAGATCCGCCACATACCGACGGTCATCGTCCAGGGCCGTTACGATGTCGTCTGCCCGATAACATCTGCCTGGGACCTGCATCGTGCTCTTCCTGAGGCCGAATTTATCGTCGTCCCGGATTCAGGGCATTCCGTCTCGGAAAAGGGGATAACCGCCGCCCTTGTGGATGCGATGGACCGCATCAAAATGCGGTCAGATCCCGGCGTACAGTGATAAACATAGCTTGATTTGACCAAAAGCGGTATGATGCTGTTTTGGGAGATCCCTAGAATTATATGAACTTCGGAACCACAGAAATAATCCTTGTCGTAGCAGTTCTGTTCCTTCTTTTCGGCGCATCGCGCCTGCCTCAGCTTGCAAAGTCTGTAGGTGCAACGCGGAAGGCCTTTAAAGATGGAATGCGTGAAGCCGAAGAGGAAGAAAAGGCTGAACGCGATCAGCTTTCGCCGCCTGCGCCCAAGGTCTCGCAGCTTAGCGACGAAGCTCTGGCTGACGAACTCCGACGCCGGTCCGAAGCAAAGCAGACCTAACGTCGACATCCGGCTGAATTTAGTCCTGCCAATCGCTTCCTCAGGCCTTTTCGCCAATTAAGAGCGCAGCCTTTACCGAAAAGCGAAACGACATGTCGCCATCCTCGGCGTCAATGAGCTCGGCGAGCTTGGCCGAAACCCGCGTATTTTCCTCTTCGCTCAGAGTGCCAAGCCATTGAGGCAGTAAAAAATCGGAAACCAAGGGCGAAGCGGCGAACGTGCCGCCGTTGTCATATTCGAACACTTCCCGCGCGCCGTGTGTTTCGACGTTGATAAGTCCTGCATTTTCGGCGATCTCTTCGATCTGGGTGATGGTCGGTATTTCGGCTATCCTATCCTCCGCCGCTTGCCCGTGATCGCCAAGATCTTCTGTGAACAGAACCTCCCATAGAAGCGAAAACACTTCGCCAAAACTTCCCGACGAAGGCAGAAAAAACGCCACTTTGCCGCCGGTTCGGACAACGCGAACGGCTTCCCGAACAGCCGCTTCGACCTCGCTCGGTCTTACAAGCGTCGCATCCACGACGACAACATCGAACACGCCGTCCTCAAACCGGACCATAGAAAAATCGACATCCGCCTTGATCGCGGCGGCCTTATCACGGGCGATCGACAACAGGTTCTCATTCTCGCAGGCGGCAAAGATCGCCGTCTTTTTGTCCAGCTTTTCGCGCAGCTCGAAGCAGTGCCCGCCGGTGCCGGCATTCATATAGAGAAGCTTTTTAGGGTCTTCGAACAGGATATGCTTGTCGGCAAGTTCGGTAAAACGGCGGGTCCATTCGTCCTGAGTTTGGAGATCGAACAGGAAAGCCCGCTCTTTTTGAGTCTTCATAAGATACTATTTTCACAATCCGGGCCGGAAAAAGGCAAACCGTCGAAAAGAGAATCGGGCCGTTTCGAATGACGATAAAGGACATCGACTGTGTTAATCTCGTGAAATACGGGACGGAAATGTCCGGCAAACTTTAGTTTGCGCCGCCGCGAAAATAGAATGCCGAGAAATGTTAAGGAACTCTTTGATCTTTCAGGTAAAACCGCGATCATCACCGGCGGTTCGCGCGGTATAGGCAAGGAAATGGCCGAGGCATTGGCCGAGGCCGGTGCCAATCTCATGCTATGTGCCCGAAGGGCTGAATGGCTGGACGAAACGGTCAACGAGTTTACCGAACGCGGCTTTACCGTCGCCGGATCGGTTTGTGATGTGTCAAAGCCTGACGAGGTCCAAGCCATTGTGGATGAGACGGTTCGAACGTTCGGCACTCTGGATATTCTCGTAAACAACGCCGGCACCTCATGGGGAGCCATGCCGGAAGAAATGCCGCTTGATCAATGGCAAAAGGTGATCGATGTTAACCTGACCGGCTGTTTTTTGTTTGCTCAGGCAGCGGGGCGTGAGATGCTAAAACAGAACAGCGGCTCGATCATCAACATCGCCTCGATAGCGGGTCTGACCTCGTCGGCGAACGGTCCGTTTTATGCCGGCTATGTCGCGAGCAAGGCGGGCTTGATCGGGCTGACGCGAGAATTGGCCGCAAGCTGGGGACGCCGTGGG
>JBGTJP010000044.1:0-4577 GCA_041745075.1 Pyrinomonadaceae bacterium
CCGTCGCGAGCGTCGATCCTGACCGGACAATACGCACACAATCATAAGGTTGTCGATAACGACAGCCCGCTTCCGCCGGGGTTGAAGTTCTTTCCACAGATGATGCAAAAGGCGGGTTACGAGACCGCGTTTATTGGTAAATGGCACATGGGCGGCGTATCGGACGACCCGCAACCGGGTTTTAACCGCTGGGTTTCGTTCAGAAACCAGGGCCACTATCTGCCGCACCCGGACGGGCTGAACGTTGACGGCAAAAAGGTGCCGCAAAAGGGCTATATCACTGATGATCTGAACGATTACGCCCTCGATTGGCTTAAAGACAGGACGAGCCGCAAACCCTTCATGCTCTACCTGTCGCACAAAGCGGTCCACGCCGAATTCATCCCGGCCGAACGCCATCGCGGAAAATACGAGAACGAAAGGTTTGTCGAGCCCAAAACGCAGGATCCCGCGAACGTCAGCGGCGCACCGGCATGGGTCCGCAATCAGAGAAATTCGTGGCACGGCGTCGATTTTCCATATCACAGCGAACTCGACATTTCCGAATATTACAAGCGTTACGCCGAAACCCTGCTTGCCGTAGATGAAGGCATCGGCAAGATCGTCGAATCATTAAAAGCAAAAGGCTTGTACGAAAATACGCTGATCGCCGTCATGGGCGATAACGGATTTGCCTTTGGCGAGCACGGTTTGATCGACAAGCGCACCGCGTATGAAGAATCAATGCGCGTGCCGCTCGTTATGCAGCTGCCTGCTGTCATCAAGCCCGGTTCGAAGGTCAATGAAGTTGTCGCGAACATAGACATCGCGCCCACGTTTCTTGAACTCAGCGGGTTGAAGCCCACATCCGACATGGACGGCAAGAGCTACCTGCCCATGCTTCGCGGCCAGAAAATAGCGTGGAGAAACGATCTGCTGTACGAATATTTTTGGGAGTACGCCTTTCCGCATACGCCGACCGTCCACGCTCTTCGCGGCGAGCGGTTCAAGTACATAAATTATTACGGCCTGTGGGACATCAACGAACTGTATGATCTTCAGTCGGACCCGCTGGAGAGCCGAAATCTTGTCTTTGATCCCGAATACAAGGCGACCGTTAATTCAATGCGGCAGCAATTATTCGGCGTGATGGAGAAAACCGGCGGAATGTATATCCCGCTGAAAGAGAACCGCTGGGGCCAGCAGAATTTGCGGCGTGAAAGCAAGAAAAAGGCGGCTGAGTTTGCTCCGGAACTGGTGAAAAAGCCTTAGGATCACGGGCGATTATTTCCTGTCATCCTTAGTCCTGCTTCTTCCTTCTTTTCTGTGGTCATACCACGGAAGAGGAACATGAGGAAAAGAAAGAGTCAGAAAAATGCGAGCAATAATTCTTCTCTTGCTTCTTTTAACTTTGGCTAGTGGGCTTTTTTGCCAGCGGCCGGATGACTACACGCATCTCCGGGTGATGACGTTCAACATTCGATACAACGAACCTCGCGACGGCGTGAACGCATGGCCGAACCGGAAGCAAAAGGCCGCGGACGTGATCAGATTTCATAAGGCCGATCTTGTCGGCGTTCAGGAAGCTTTGATCGGGCAGCTCGAAGACCTCGAAAAGCTACTTCCTGATTTCGCGTGGTGCGGTGTGGGGCGGACGGATGGAAAACGCGACGGTGAATTTTCCGCGATCCTGTATCGAAAACAGCGATTCAAATTGCTCGATTGCAAAACTTTATGGTTGTCCGAAACGCCGGAGACGCCGGGCAGCAAGGGTTGGGATGCCGCGTTGCCGCGGATCGTTACATGGGCAAAGTTCCGCGATGAGCGGACGAAAAAAATATTCTTCCACTTTAATACGCATTTCGATCACGTTGGCCTTCAGGCCCGAAACGAAAGTGCAAAATTCATTATCGCCCGCATAAAGACAATTGCCGGCAAAATGCCCGCGGTGCTGACCGGCGACCTGAATGTGACTGAAGACACCGAGGCCTATAAAGCGTTCGTGTCCGACGGCAGTCTGAAGGACGCGAGATATTTGAGTAAGAACGGCCATTTTGGCGGGACATCGACATTCAATGCATTCAAGGAAATGCAGCCCGGACGAAAGATCGACTATGTTTTTGTCACCGGCGGAGTTCAGGTTTTTGAGCACGGCGTGCTTGCCGACAACTGGGACGGCCTGTGGGCTTCGGACCATTTGCCGGTGCTGGCGGAAGTTTCCCTTGATTTAAGATAGGTCCGACAAACCGAACGCTCGGTTTGAATTGAGGCTAGTAGCGTCCCTTTAAAAAAACCCGGGGTGTTGCAAATTATCCAGGATTTCTTTTCGGAATAGGTGAAAAGTGATAGCTATTAAGTGATAAGTTTTTAGAGTTTTTTAGTCCGACTTGTAGTTCTAGCTGATCATTTTCACCTATCCGAATACAACAACCGTTCGCATAGTTTTTCAAAAGACGCTGCTTAATTCCTGTCCCTTGAACGAATTTGAGTAGCTAGGTTATCGATAGATCGATGAGATCGTCGGCTTCAAAACTGATTCTCCTTTTGCTGCTTTTTGGCGCGACCGCGGCCGAGTTGCATGCGGATCCACGCGCCCGGTTTACGATAAACGACGATTGGCAATTCATCGGGTCGGACCTACCGATGGCAGACGGTGCGGACTGGCAGAAAGTAACCCTCCCGCATACCTGGAACATTGCGGATACGCTCGATGACGAACCCGGTTATCGTCGCGGCGTAGGCTGGTACAGAAGACAACTCGATCTCGGGCCGGAGCATTCAAAGAAACGCATTTTTCTCTATTTTGAAGGTGTCAATCAAACCGCCGAAGTCTTTGTAAACGAAAAGCTTGCGGGCCGCCACATTGGCGGTTATACGGCTTTTGTTTTTGATGTCACCGAGCTTGTGCAATTCGGCCGCCCGAATGCGCTGGCCGTGAAAGTCGATAATTCGCGCAACCTCGACATTCCGCCGATCGACGGCGATTTCAATATGCACGGCGGAATATACCGCGACGTATGGATCGTCGCAGCGAACGACGCGCATATCAAAATTGACGATATGGCATCGCCGGGAATTGTCGTTCGTACGCCGTTACTAAGCGGCAATTCAGCGGCGGTGGATGTTTCGGGAACCGTTGTGAATGCGGCAAGCAAAGCGAGAAGGTTCGAAGCGGTAACAACGATCTTTGATAAAAATGGCAGACGGGTAACGACGAAGAAGAAGGCGGTCAACGTTGCGGGCCGCGGCGAAACTCAATTCAAGAACGTGACTCTCCGCGTCATGCGGCCGAAACTTTGGTCGCCGGACGAACCGTATTTGTACACGATCAAAACGGTAATTCGCGAGAACGGCAAGGAACTCGACAGCGTGACCCAGCCGCTTGGCCTCCGCTCGTTCCGGTTCGATCCGGCCGAAGGCTTTTTTCTAAATGGAAAGCCGCTCAAGCTTCGCGGGACGAACCGCCATCAGGACTACAAAGGCCTTGGGAATGCTGTTCCAAATGAAATTCAGGTTCGCGATCTTGAGATCATCAAAGAGACGGGCTTTAACTTCGTGCGGCTTGCACACTACCCTCAGGATCCGAGCGTGCTGGAGGCCGCCGACCGGCTTGGGCTCATGATCTGGGAAGAGATACCGGTCGTAAACCAGATACACGTTTCAGAAGGCTTTAACGCGAACGCAGCCCGGATGCTTCGCGAGATGATCCGCCAGCACCGCAATCACCCGTCGGTTATCATTTGGGGTTTTATGAACGAGGTCTTTCTGCCTGTTCCTAAAACAGACGAGCATGTTAAGGCGACGGTCGAGCTGGCGCGAATGCTTGAAAAGATCTGCAAGGAGGAAGACCCAAGCCGGCCGACCGCCATAGCCTTTGACCACGGGGCCCGCGAATTATACAACTCATCGGGACTCGGCGATGTAACGCAGATCGTCGGGTGGAATCTTTATCACGGCTGGTATTACGAGACATTTGAGGATCTAGGGAAGTTTTTGGATGATCAGCATAGGCGATTTCCGAAGCGCGTTTTGATGGTAAGTGAATACGGTGCAAACGCGGATCGGCGGGTACACTCATTGAGGCCGAGGCGTTTTGATTCAACTGTAGAATGGCAGCGAATATACCACGAGGCTTATCTGCCGCAGATCGTCGAACGAAAGTACCTTGCGGGAAGTGCCGTTTGGAACAATTTCGATTTCAGCTCAGAATTTCGCGGCGAAACGATACCGCACATCAACCAAAAAGGCTTGTTCACTTACGGCCGCGAGCCAAAGGACATCGCCTTTTTTTACAAGGCCAATTTTGTTGGATCGCCGGTGCTGCACATTGCAGTCCGGGATCGGCCAAAGCGGAGCGGGTCGAGCGAGCAGCCCGTCGATATTTATACGAACCTCGATGAGGTCGAGCTATTTCAAAACGGTGTGCCGATCGGCAAGAAGTCCGGAGGCCCTTCGCGAAAGCTCGTTTGGAACGTAAAGTTTCGGCCGGGTTCGAATTCACTCGCCGCACGTGGAACATATCGCGGAGCCGCGATCACCGACGAGGCCGAGGTCGTTTGGAGCGATCCCGCGGATAGGACGAACATTGGCGTTAACGC
>JBGTJP010000045.1:0-20960 GCA_041745075.1 Pyrinomonadaceae bacterium
AGACTGACAAGCTGCGAAGTTGACAGCCCGGTCATTGTCGTCAATCCGAACAGATCGCCGCGGGGGTCGTCGCGGATGAATTCGATCGAAAAGCGGAAGATCGAATAAATGATGCCGTAGGCGATGAGCACCTGGCCGTCAAATTTTTTGCGGCGGTGCAGCCAGATGAGCAGGCCGAAGACAGCGAGCATTGTGAAACTTTCTATGAGCTGGGTCGGGTGCAGAAAGAGATCAGATCCGTCGGGGCCATACATCGGGACGCCGGTGTATTCGTGGCCGCTTTCGGTAAAATGTACGCCCCAAAACCAATCGGTCGGCTTTCCCCAACAGCAACCGGCGGCAAAACAGCCCTGTCGCCCGAACGCCTGGCCGAGGGCGACGCCGGGTGCGAATGCGTCAGCCACCTTCCAAAACGGCAGTTTGTAAAGCCGGACAAGAATTACGACCGCAAGGAACCCGCCGATCAAACCGCCGTAATAAACCCCGCCCGAACGGAGAAAATCGAGCGAAAATACCTGAACGCTGTCCTCGACAAAGAACATCAGGATCTTCGATCCCACCAGCCCGCCCAGCAAAGTCCATAGGCCAAGATCGTATATCCGCTCGCGCGGCAGCCCGTCACGCGCCGCCAGCCGCGACGCTACGAACAGCGCCAGCAGCATCCCGACAGCAAGAAAAATGCCGTAGGTCGTGACCGGGAAATTGCCGATGCGGAAAAGTTCAGGGTACATATTTAAGGCGGAAACACGAGCGGTAGCGAGTGTGCCGGTTAGCTACTTGGGCGTTGCGATTTTTACAAGAATCCGACAACGAGTTTCATAGCTCATAATCAGCACTACTTTTCGCGTCATAGTCACTTGTCGGGCACACTCCCTACCGGTCGTGTTTCCACCTGCTGCTTTCTCTTCGACAAGAACATATCAATTATCATCAGCCCGGCCCCGATAACGATGGCCATATCTGCAACATTAAAAGTCGGGTAATGCCATGAGCCGAACTGGACGTCGATAAAATCAATAACGTGACCCAATCGCAGGCGGTCGGTGACGTTTCCGGCAATGCCCGCCAGAAGCAAGGCCAGAGCACCTAAGATGCGGTCGTCCGAGCGCGGCGTTCGCCAGAAGAAATACAGGACGAGTGCTCCAGCGATCAGCGCCACTATCGACAGGCCCCATCGGCCCGTGTCGCCGTGGTCGTCAAACATCGAAAAAGCGACGCCCGTATTCTGCGCATACGCAAAATTCAAAAAGCCTGAGATCACCGGAATATCCTCGCCAAACCGCAGTCGCCGCACGGCCCAAGCCTTCGACGCCTGATCGATGAGAAAAACCCCGCCGGAAATGGCAAGGTACGCGAGTTTCCAGATAAGATCTCTTCTGTTCACTGTGGCTTCTTTGTTTCCGCGGGCGGCGTCTTTGGCTCGGCGAAGAATGATTTATTGACTATCTTCCATTCGCCGTCGATCTTCAGAAGTGTCATATAATCGACGAATTTGACGTTCGGATAATCGAGTACAATCCGCGCGATGGCCGCGTTTCCGGCAATGTCGATCGATTCGATCATACGTTTACGCTTCGCTTCATCGGCCGCCGGTTTACCCGACATTCCGGCGATGTATTCGGCAAAAGAACGCGTCGCGTATTTGCCGTCGCGAACGAAGATCAGATTGCCTTCGGTATGAAAGGCTTTTTTCATATACTCGCCGTCGCCTGTCTCATGCCCTTTGATGTAATTTTCGAGCGGAACTTTGACCGCGTCTTTTTCGGGTGCCTGGGCAACGGATGCAATTGTGAACGCGCCAAAGACCAGGGCGAATAAAATAAATACTTTTTTCATCTGATAAATTCCCTCCGATAAAGGTACGTTTTTTCCGTCTCGTCTGTTTCGAGTAAGCACGCTCATTCCGCGTCGCGCTCAACCGCCGAGCTAACCGCCCGCCACAGTTCCAGATACTTTTCGCGGACAAAAGCATCGAGGTTCTCGGCAAACGACCCATCCAATTTCTTTAACCGGATCACCTCTTGAACATCCGCCAGGTCTTTCAATCTATCCGCGGCTGAAATGCCTGAGGCGAGTTTGAGTTCGATCAGCTTTTCGAGCGATATTGTTTTTATCCCGTCGATCGAAACGCTTGTCTCGGACGGATCAGGAAACACAACGGGTTTCGGCAGCCCGTCGCCTGGAAACTCGCCCGATGTGATGATCTCGACCGGTACGTTCTCTCCTGTTGTGCGAAATTTCTTCCGCGCCCCTTCAAACGCAGGAGGATAGCCAAGTCCAACCAATCGTTCGCGGAACTTGTCCAGACCTTCGCGCGTCAAAAGAAGGTCGATATCTTCGGTAAAACGCCGATAGCCATACTGATTCAAAGCGACCGCTCCGATCACAGCGTATTCGATCCCGTTCCGCTCGAGGTCTTCCGCAATGCGTTTTAGCGCGTCGTTTATCATACCTTCGCCTCTAAAGAATTTCAGGCCCTCCGCATATGCGTCGGTCGGCGAGGAGAGCAGTGTTTGGAAATCGACGGCCATAAAACAACATCAATAGTGCAGCCTCGTAGTTCAAATCGCCCCGCCATCTCGCAAGCATAGATGCTTGCGAACCGGTCAAGCAGAGGCCGCTTTTTCGATCTCTCGCAACGCGTCGTTGCATCGTTCGCACACAGTCGGATACTCTTCGAATTCTCCGACGCGTGTCGAATAATTCCAGCACCGTTCGCACTTACTGCCGTCGGCTTTTTGAATCTCGACCTTGAATGCATTGCCTTCGTGCACCTCGACCTGCGAGACGATAAAGATGTAGCGAAGGTCCGGGTAATGGTCCAAAAGAAATCGGGCCGTTCCTGCATCGACCGTCAAAAGGACCTTTGCCTCGAGCGAAGAGCCGATCTGCTTTTCGTTACGGGCATTTTCGAGCGCTTTCAGCACATCGTCGCGGATGGCGAATATGCGCTCCCATTCGGACAGGAGCGCCGAATCGATGTTTTCGGCAGCCTTTGGAAACTCCGCCAGATGTACCGATCCGACCGATTGTCCCGGCAGATTCTCCCACGCTTCGTCCGATGTAAAAACAAGAATGGGTGCAAGCAAACGGCTCAGCGTTTCGGTTATCCGATAGAGGGCCGTCTGCGCCGAGCGGCGTTCGACCGAACGCGGGGCCAGGATGTAAAGCCGGTCTTTAATGATGTCAAAATAACGGGCCGAGAGTGTGACTGTGCAAAAATTGTATAGCGCCTGATAAGCCGCCTGAAAGTCATAGGCGTCGTATCCTTTCAGAACCTTGGTGGTAACTTCATCAAGACCAGCAAGCGCCCAGCGGTCGATCTCGAGCATTTTATCGGGTGAAACCGAGTCGGCCGCAGGATCGAAATCGACTAGATTTCCGAGCGCATATCGCAAGGTATTTCGAAATTTTCGATAAGCATCTGTCACGCGGTCAATGATCTCTTTCGACCATCGAACATCTTTTGAAGTGTCGGCGGCGGCGGCCCAGAGGCGCATAACGTCGGCACCGCTTTCCTTTGTAAATTCGTTTGGCGAAACCGCGTTGCCGCCCGATTTGTGCATCGGCTTGCCTTCGCCGTCAACGACCCAGCCGTAAGTAACGACCTGTTTGTAAGGGGCCTTATCGTGCGCGGCCAGGCCGCACATCAGAGACGAATTGAACCAGCCGCGAAACTGATCTCCGCCTTCGAGATAAACATCGGCCGGAAAATATAGATTGTCGCGCGTTTCCAGAACGGCAACGCAGCTTGATCCCGAATCGAACCAGACATCCAAAATATCGGTCTCTTTGCGAAAATCGGCACTCTTACATTTTGGGCAAGCGAAACCATCGGGCAGCAGATCGCCTGCGGTGCGGTTATACCACGCGTCCGCGGTTTCCTTTTCAAAAATGTCCGCAACGTGATCGACGACCTTTGGATCGGCTATGGCTTCGTCACAGTCTTGACAGTAAAAAACCGGGATCGGCACGCCCCATGAACGCTGCCGTGAAACACACCAATCAGGCCGGCCCTTGAACATATTCCGCATCCGGTCCTCGCCCCACGACGGATGCCATTTCGTTTTTGCGATCTCGCGCAATGCAGCTTCGCGAAGCGGCGCTTCGTTTTGAGAATCGATTTCGCCCTTACTTTGTGCGGGCTTCTGCACTTCATCCATCGAGATAAACCATTGCGGCGTCGCGCGATAGATAACCGGATTCTTGCACCGCCAGCAATGCGGGTAGCGGTGATTGTAATTTTCGACGTTCAAAAGCACGCCTTTTTCGCGGAGCAATTCGACTATCTTCGGATTTGCGTCAAAGATATTCTCGCCCGCCCAATGCTCAACATCCGCCGTAAACCGGCCGGCGTTATCGACCGGGCAATATATCTCAAGCCCGTAAGTTTTTCCGATATGAAAATCGTCCGTGCCATGGCCGGGAGCTGTGTGGACGCAGCCCGTGCCCGATTTTCCGGCCGATTTGCTCTCGTACCGGACGTCCAATTCGACCTCGGCGTCGGCCTCGCCAAGCGAGACGTGCTCGCCGTTCATTATCAGCGACGTGCGATTCAGCCAAGCGTGCTGTGCTTCAAGCCGGTCGAGTTTCGAGCCTTTGAAACGGGCAAGTTCTTTTGTGTTTTCGATCCCACAGGTCTCGGCGAACGCCGCCGATAATTCGGAGGCAACAATATAGACATTCTCGCCTGCCTCTACGGCCGAATACTCGAAATCAGGATGGACCGTGATGCCGAGGTTTGCCGGCAGAGTCCACGGCGTTGTCGTCCATATAACGATCGAAACAAGCTTGCCCTCAAGTGCCGGATCTATAAGGGCGGGATCGCTTTTAAGCGGAAACTTTACATAAACCGACGACGACGTATGCTCTTTGTATTCGACCTCGGCCTCGGCAAGAGCGGTCTGATCGTGTATGCACCAGTAAACAGGGCGCAATCCTTTATAAACGTATCCGCGCTCCAGAAATTCGCCGAAGAGCCGCGCCGTCGATGCCTCGTACTCGTTCGACATTGTCAGGTACGGATTGTCCCATTCACCCAATACACCAAGCCGTGAAAAATCGCGCGTCTGCCCATCCATCGCGTGTTCCGCGTGCTCGCGGCAGAGACGGCGAAACGTGGCGACCGGCAGATCGTTCTTATTCTTTCCCTTGGCCGCCAATTTTTTCTCAACGTATGTTTCGATCGGCAGACCGTGACAGTCATAGCCCGGAACATACGGCGCGTCATAGCCCATCATCGAACGGGTTTTGACAACGAAATCCTTCAAAATCTTATTGAGTGCCGTGCCGATGTGAATGTCCGCATTCGCATACGGCGGGCCGTCGTGCAGAATGAATTTATCGCGGCCTTTGCGGGCCTCGGCGATCTTGTTATAAAGATCGATCTCGTTCCATTTCTTCAGCCGCGCCGGTTCGCTCTGGCCAAGATTCGCCTTTTGGCCGAAATCGGTTTTTGGCAGGTTAATGGTTTTTTTCAGGTCTAAGGGTTCGGTCATAAAATAGATTTTGCACCGGATAAGCGATCATGCCGTTTCCGGAGCCAAAAGCACTTGATCAAAACCTAAATTTTACCATTTATCCTGTAGAAAATCCTGTCACTCCTCCTCGACGGTACACAGGAGTGGGAATTCGCGGGCCTTGGCCAGATTCATTGCCTTTTCGGCTTTCATGTTCGCAACCTCGTAGGGATAGACGCCTGCATGGCCGAGGCCTTCGTTGTGGACTTTGAGCATGATCGCAAACGCTTCGGGGGCCGAGCGCATAAAGACGTACTCGAGCACGAAAACGACGAATTCCATTGTTGTGAAATCGTCGTTATGAAGCAGCACCTTGAAAAGTTTCGGTTTTTCGAGCTTGGCCTTGCTTTCAGTTAGAACGTCGGCGCCAATGTCGGGAAACTCAGCCATAACGGTAATCTTGCCACAGAGGGCAAAGAGAAAGAAGAGGTCGAAGCATCGTTTCTGACGGCTCGCCTAAGCACCAGTTCGCGGATGCGCCGCCAAGTGATCATCCTGACTTTCCCAGCGGCACTGCAATCCTCCAAAACTCTGAGTCCTCTGCGGCTAAATTTCTTTGACCTCAAAGTATGTCTTGATCGCTTTGTATTTTGACGAATTGTTCAGAATATCGAAAACTTTCGCGTAATTTTCGAGTCCGGTGACCTTGTGGGTCATCATCCGACCGAGCCAGCCGGGATGCATCGCTTCGCACAAGGTCAGGTCTTTTACGCCCGCCTAGAAATGCTCCCGGTTTGCATTCACCGTGCCGACCATCACGCGATTGCCGAGCACGAACATCTGGTTAATTTTGTCCGAAGGGACCTGATCGGTTTTCCGCTCGCCGCCTGTTACCGAAGCCAGCACCAAAATGCCGTTTTCGTTCAATGACTGCATCGCGTCAAAAATGATCGGCGAATAACCGGTGCATTCAAAAACAAGATCGTATTCGCCGTACTTTTTTACCGATTCGGTCACGGGCGTTTCTACGGTTGAATCGTAGGTCGCACCGATGGCTTCGCAAAGCTCGGCGTTCAGATATCCGTCGCGGGCGTCGCGGCCAAAGCCGTGCACTTCATAGCCGCGCATACGCAAAGCCATAACCGTCAGCAGTCCGACGTTTCCGGTTCCAAGAACGGCGGCGGTTTTCGGGTGCCATATTTTTAGCCGTTCCTGAATATCGCTTGCCTGTTTCAACCCTTTTTCGATTATAGAAAGCGGCTCAAGAAGGACAGCGATCTCGGCGATCGCAGGAGGAATTCGGATAAGAAAGTCTGCACTTTCAACGTAAAACTCGGCCATGTAACCGTGCAGCCGCGAAATACCGCGTTCGTAATATTTGTCATCGGTAGTAAAATCCTGCTCGCCGATCTTGTCGTATATACTCGAACCGCGCGGACGGCGAACCGTAGCTACAACGTAATTACCGGCCTTCAATTCTTTGACGTTTTCTCCCACTTCGACAACGCGTCCAAAGTTCTCATGGCCGAGCACAAGAAAATCGAAACCTTTTGGAGCAACGCCATATTCGCCGTTATTTATCTCGCGGTCGGTCCCGCACGCACCGACCCGAAGTACCTCGACAAGCACGCCTCTGCCATCGGCAATATCGGAAACCGCAGGCTTATTCATTTCAACAATATGTACCGAATTCTCTTTTTTTGGGATCACAGCAACGGCTTTCATAAATTGTCCTCGTCCGAATATTCAGCGGTTTGTTTTATTATCTTGGCGATCAGACCTGTCCAGCCGGTTTGATGATTTGCTCCGAGGCCGCGTCCGGTATCGCCGTCAAAATATTCGTGAAAAAGAAGATTATCCCGCCAATGTTCGCCATGCTGAAATGCGGGGCAATCACCAAAGGCCGGCCTCTCGCCGTTTTGGTTGCGAAGAAAAAGGGAGCACAGGCGTTTTTCCAATTCCTGCGATACCTGCCATAGCGTCAGCATTTTTCCGGAACCGGTCGGAAATTCAACTGTGAAATCGCTTCCGAAATAATAATCGAATTTTTGCAGCGATTCGATGAGGAGATAATTTACGGGAAACCAAACGGGGCCGCGCCAGTTTGAGTTTCCGCCGAACATTCCGCTTCGCGATTCGGCCGGTTCGTAATCTACGCGGTGCTCTACTTGATCGAATTCAAGAAAATATGGGCAATCCTTGTGAAAACGAGAAAGCGACCGGATGCCGTGGTCCGAAAGAAACTCGTCTTCATCCAGCATTGTTTCAAGCACGCGGCGAAGGCGCTCTTTGTTGACGAGGGCCAGAAGCCGTCGGCCATCGCGGCCCGATGCCTGCATACACGCGATGTCATCGGTCAGGTCGGGGCGGTTCTTGAGAAACCATTCAGTTCGCCGTTCAAAATCGGGAAGGTCGGCGAGGGCGGCGGCATCAATTGTTTCGACGGCGAATAACGGTATCAACCCGACCATCGACCGAAGTTTGATCGGAAACTGATCGCCGTTCAGATGCAGAACGTCATAGTAAAATCCGTCATGTTCGTTCCATAGCTCGGTCTCGTCATTGCCGAGGTTGTTCATCGCGTCCGAAATATAAACGAAATGCTCGAAGAATTTGCTTGCTACATCTTCGTAGGCCTTATCCTCACGGGCAAGTTCGAGCGAGATAGCAAGCATATTAAGACAGTACATTGCCATCCAGCTTGTGCCATCAGATTGTTCGAGAATTCCTCCGCCGGGCAGCGGTTTGCTGCGGTCGAATACGCCGATGTTGTCGAGGCCGAGAAAACCGCCTTCGAAGACATTGTTTCCCTCGGTATCTTTTCGGTTTACCCACCACGTAAAGTTAAGCAAAAGCTTGTGAAAGACCTTTTCAAGAAACTCGCGGTCGGCAATACCCGTTTTCTTTTTGTCGATCTGGTAAACGCGCAATGCGGCCCATGCATGGACCGGCGGATTCACGTCTCCAAAGGCCCATTCGTAAGCCGGGACCTGCCCGTTCGGGTGCATATACCATTCACGAAGCAGTAAGATCAGCTGCCGTTTCGCAAAATCGGGATCGACAAGCGCAAGCGGAATGCAGTGAAAAGCCAGATCCCACGCCGCGTACCACGGATATTCCCATTTATCGGGCATGGAAATTATTTCATCGTTATAAAGATGCTTCCATTCGTTGTTCCGCCCCGAAAGGCGCTGTTTCGGCGGCGGCGGTTCGGCCGGATCGCCTTCGAGCCATGTCTTCACAACATAGTGATAGTACTGCTTTGACCAAAGAAGGCCTGCAAGCGACTGCCGCATCACGCTTTTTGCGTCATCCGATAGATTTGGTGGAATTATGGCTGCGTAAAATTCATCGGCTTCCGCCTTTCGCCGGTCGAAAATGGCTTCGCAGGATTTTCGAAAGTCGCCCGAGGGAAGCGGCAGCTCAGTCAGTCGCAGGCATATCTCCCTCGATTCGCCGGGTTCGAGATCAAAGCGGTAATGCGCCGCCGCTTTCGTTCCCTTTTGATCAGGATTTACGGCGTTTGAGTTTCCGCTAACAATATATTCGCCGATGGCGTCCTTCGTGTACGGAGACGCATTTTCCGCATTGAAAAGACGCTGATCGTTTGTTTCGTTTTCGCAAAACAAAAGGTCGGGGGTCTCATCGCAATACAAGGTGTAATTACTTTGTAAGTCTTTTTTCAACAGGACAGCCGAAGTTTCTTGCTGGACAGTTTTCGATGCGTCCGGCTTTTTCTCATTGCCATCCCACGTCCAGGTGTTTCGAAACCAGGCTGTCGGCAAAACGTGCAGCGGGGCGGTTTCGGGGCCGCGATTTACGGCGGTGATCCGAACACATATGTCCTCAGGCGCGGCTTTCGCATATTCAACAAAAACATCGAAATACCGATCATCGTTGAAAATGCCCGTATCTATCAGTTCATATTCCCGGGACGATTTATCCCTTGCCGCGTTTTCTTTATACAATTCTTGATACGGAAATTCGGCCTGCGGATATTTGTAGAGAAATTTCATGTACGAATGCGACGGTGTATTATCCAGATAATAGTAGTACTCCTTTACATCCTCGCCATGATTTCCTTTTGGGCCAGGCAGACCGAAAAGACGTTCCTTCAGAATGGGATCGCGGCCGTTCCAGAGCGCGACCGCAAAACAGATCGTCTGCCTTCGATCGCAGATTCCCGCGATGCCGTCCTCATTCCAACGGTAGGCCCGCAGATGCGAATCCTCAAAGGGAAAATAGTCCCAGGCTGAACCGTCCGCCGAGTAATCCTCGCGAACCGTTCCCCACGCCCGCTCGCTTACATATGGGCCCCACTGTTTCCAGTCGGCCCGCCTTTCGGCGGCCTCTTTAAGCCGCTTCTCTTCCTTGCTTTGGCGTCGCTTACTCATCGATCATCGCTGAAAAGAATGTCACAGAATCCCTGGTCCAGTCTATCTGTTGATCGTCACGAAAAAAAATAAGTGGACTCAGGGAGTGGTTTTTTGATAGATTTCCAATTGCGCTGTTTACTAAGTATGCAATTGGGCTCGTCCGGTCGGCGGTTTCGTTTTGAAACCGGACGCCGATTGGCCGTTTTATCCGAGCAAAAGAAACGGGAATATGAACTCTTTTTCGAAAGGCTCAGGTGCAAAGGCTGCCGCCTCGCGTTCCGCTGCTGCGGTCCGCCGCGGTTCACAACAGTTGCGCCCTATCTCCGCCGACAATCTGAACGCTGCTTTCGCACGCGTTGGCCAGGCACTGCGCGAAGGTCTTTCAAAAGAGGCCGAGAACATTCTTAATGAGACGATCGACGGGTACAAGCATTCTGAAGACGACCTTGCAAACCTTAAGAGGCTTCTCTCCTTTACCCTCGAAACGGTTGGAAAATATGAAGAGTCGCTTGAGATCCTGAAACCGTTCGAGGAAGAAACTGTTCTTGGGCGTTTGAAAAAGGAAACTCAAATACGCGTCACTACGCAGCTTGCTGTTGCCTACAGCAACGTCGCAGACCAGCCGAAGGCAGTTACCTTGTTGAAAAAAACGCTCGATCAGGCACACGAGAGCGATCTCAGCCGGTTATCCGGGATCGTGTACATCGGCCTTTCACGTGTTTATCGCAAACTTAACGAGTATCCTATCGCCCGCGATTACGCTGAAAGGTCCTTGACCTATTTTCGCGAGGAAGCCAGCTGGCTTGGGATGGCGGAAGCCTATCGCGAGGTTGCGCTTAGCTACCATCTCGAGGGCAACAGTGAAAAAGCTCTTGAATCGTTTGAACATGGAATCAAGATAATCGGCGAACGCTCGGCCCCTTTTATGTTGGGACGGCTCTATACCGAGATGTCCGGAGCGTACGTTTTTCTGCGAAAGCCGCAGGAAGGAATCGACTGCCTTGAAAAATCGATCCAGTTTTTCGACCGGACCGAACACGTCCTCAATTCCGTGATCGCTTATAACAATCTGGGCCTGAACCTTCTGCTGATCGGTGAATGGGACAAAGCTGAAGCGATGATAAAAAAGGCGCTCGATCTAGCGTCAGCCAGCAATCACGCGCATGTGGCGGGGATCCTGGATTCACTTGGTGAATTGAAAATATTACGAGGCGAGTTGGACGAGGCTGAAAGTTTGCTTGAGAAGGCGGTCAAGCTGGCGAAGGAACGAAAAAACGGCTGGTATGAGGTTCAGGCAATGAGGAACCTGGCCCGCTGCCATTTGGCCCAGGGAAAACATAAGCGTGCAGCCGCCGACGCAATGGCAGCGATCGAACTATCGCGTGAGATAGACGACAAGCACTACGCAAACATGGCCGGCCTGGTGCTTGCGGAAAGCTATTTGCACGTTGGAACGATCGAGGATTGCGAAAATTATCTGACGGTGATCGAAGAGACCGATGCAACCTCGGATTTCTTTGTGCTTGGGAGCATTCAGAATATTCGCGGCCTGGCGGCCCTTGTAAACGGGGACAGGCAGCTGGCAGTCCATCATTTCAACCGGAGTCTGACGATCTTCGAGACGGCTGAAGACCTTTACCACACGGCGCTTGCTCATTTTCTGATCGGCGGAAATCTGGACCAGTCACAGGCTGTGCGGGCCATCAAGCATCTTTCGGCGGCCGGCGAGATCTTCAAGAAGCTCGGTATTGTTTCTTACGTCGAGGCGGTGCAAGAAAAGATCCGGGCAATTGGCGATCTGAAAGAAGCAAAAGGCAGTTTCGCAAAACCGGAAGTGCCGTTGCGGCAGAATTCGGTCGTATCTCAGCTTTTGATGGTAAGGCTTGCCGAGGCCACCGCGTCGCGCGAACTCCTATTCCGCGAACTTGTGGCGGTTCTTCAGCAGGAAAGCAAAGGGAAAAAGATCATTATTGCGGAACCGAACGAACAAAAGCGCCTGCTCCCTTTTATCACGCACGGTTTCACAACCGACGAGAGCCAGCAGATAGTTTCAAAATTCGAGGCCGTTAAGGCGAAGGGCGAGGAAAAAGCTTTTTTGCGAACCAAAGATCTGGCTGTGTTCAACCTGCACGGTTCAAGTGCCGTTCCGGCATTTCTTCTGATCGGCCCAAGCGCGGGCGCCGTTCTGAACGATGACAGCTCGCTGCTTCCGCTGCTCCGTGTGGCGGAATTGGGGATGGATGTCATCGCCTTGCGCGAACGTGACAAATCAATACCGATCGAGCAGGAAACGAGCCCTTATACCTCGAACAGCCTGATGCCGGGTTTTATCCACTCGTCGCCGGCAATGACCGCATTGGTCGAGGAAGTTTACAAAATTCGTTCATCGGATGTGACAGTGCTTGTTACCGGCGAATCCGGGACCGGCAAGGAACTGGTCTCACGGGCCATTCACACCATATCTAACCGCAAGGACAAAATTTTTGTTCCGTTCAACTGCACCGCGGTTCCGAAGGAACTGGCCGAAGGGCATCTTTTTGGCTACAGGAAAGGGGCATTTACCGGGGCGGTCACCGACTCGCCGGGCATGATCCGGGCGGCGGACGGCGGCACGCTTTTCCTTGATGAGATTGGCGACCTGCCGCTGGACGTACAGCCGAAAATACTCAGGTTTTTGCAGGAAGGCGAGGTGCAGCCGATCGGAGAAAAACGCCCGATCAAAGTGGATGTGCGCGTGATCGCCGCGACGAATATGCCGCTTGAGGACAAGGTCGCGGACGGCACATTTCGTGAGGACCTGTACTACCGTTTGAACGTGATCCGGCTTCGGGTACCTCCTTTGCGCGAACGACGCTCCGAGATACCGCCGATAATTAACTACTACATCAATCACTACTCAGCCAGGTTCGGCAAGCACGATATTACCTTCACGCCGCAGACGATCGACCTGTTGATGGTATGCGAATGGGAGGGAAACGTCCGTCAGCTTTGCAATGAAGTGCAGCGGATCATCGCCCGTTCGGTGGACAATGAGGTTGTGACGCCGGAACAACTCTCGCCCGAACTGAAGCGAAGCTCCCGCCCGCTAACCAGCTATGATGAAGGTTCAAACGTTCGTCCGATAGCCTCGTATGACAGCACATTTTCATTCAACGCTGCCGTGGATGGCGGGCGCCTGGAAGATGCCGTTGGCGAACTTGAAACGCAGATGATAAAAAGCGCCCTTACAAGGCACAATTGGAATATTTCAAGAGTTGCGAATGAGTTGGGCCTTACCCGCCGCGGCCTTTACCTAAAACTCACAAGATACGGGATCGAAAAGGCTGCTTGATCAATCAGAAAGTTCGGACCTTGTCCTACGCACTGCCGCCCATTCTTCTAAGAGACGCCACCATGCTTGGCAGAACTTCCAGCACGTTTTCTATCTCATTCTCCTCCGTATATCTACTTAAAGAAAATCGAATGGAGCCCATGGAGTAGGAATAAGGCAGCCCCATCGCCTCCAGAACCCGCGAAGGTCGATGCGGAGCGGCCGAACATGCCGAGCCGGCTGAGGCATAGATCCCGGCATCGCGCAGCAGGGCGATCAGCGCCTCACCGTTTGCGTTTTCAAACGAAATATTAGCGGTATTGGGCAGCCGTTTATCCCGACGGCGGGTTCCGTTCAACCGAGAATTTGGAATTTTCTCCAAAATTTCGCTTTCTAACCGGTCGCGGAGCAAGGCAATACGATCCATTTGCGAAAGATCGGAGGCCATTTTTGCGGCAACGCCAAACCCGACAATTCTGCTCAATTGAGGGATCTCGGCGTAGCCTATCTGTCCTACGTCATCGCCGGAAGATCGGTCCGACAAGTTCGTCCCGTTTCGAACATAGAGCGCTCCTATCCCGTTTGGCCCGTGAAGCTTATGACCCGATATCGAGTAAAGATCGATGGCCGTTCGGGCTAGATCGAACGGCACCCTTCCGGCCGCGCTTACACCGTCAACGTGGAACAATGCGTTTGAGTGTTCCTTTACGATCGACGCGAGTTCCGCCACCGGAAAGAGCACGCCCGTCTCGTCATTTGCATGCATGATCGACACGATGGCCGTTCGCGGCGTTAGTGCGGACCTCAATTCGTTCATATCGAGACCGCCCTCGCCATCGACGGTGAGGCGGGTAACCTGAACGCCCTTCCGCTTGAGATGGTCACAGTGGTCAAACACCGCCGCATGTTCGACACGCGTGGTCAGGATATGATCGCGGCCGTTACCTATATCGAGGCCGCAGCGAATCGCCCGGGAAATGCTTTCGGTCCCGCTGGACGTGAAGAAGATATCTGAGGCCTTCGCCGCGCCAAGCAGCGTCGCTATCGATTCTTGGGCGGCCTCAATAGCGGTCCCAGGCGAAAGCGGAGACAATGCGTCCTTATCGGACGAACCGGCACACCTGGCCATTGCGTCGGAAACTGCAATGGCGACAGATGTGGCAGCGTTATTGTCCAGGTAGATCATCAAGTTTATGAAATTGACGGCGTGCCCAATTTACCATTTAGACTTTACCCTTTACAATTAGCGTAATTGTGAGTGCATCACTGAAAATCACGGAACCAAATGGAAGGGTGTGGGAGTTCGAACTCGTGCCCGGGTCAGCCTATTCTATCGGCCGCGCCAAGGAAAACGACATTGTCCTGAATGACCGCCGCGTTTCGCGCAAGCACGCGCGCGTAAACGCCGACGGCGATAAATTCACTATCGTTGACGGCTATTTCGAAAATGGAAACCTCGTCCGCAGCGTAAATCACGTATTTGTCAATGGCGCGCCGATGCTTGAAAAACGCCTTGAACCGGGCGACGCGATCGTTATCGGCGAGAGTAACCTTACGTTTGCGGTCACCGAACCGTCGCAGCCCAGCGGCCCGCTGCCGGAAGTGCTGAAACGTTCCGTTTCCGGCCAGGAATATGACGCGGAAACCGTCGCGGTCGTAACCGAAGGGGTTGATTACGACGACAAACCGCTGGGCCACACTCAGGTCCAGATCTCGGCCAATGAGATAATCGGACGGCAGACGCACCTTTCGATCGAGTCGGCTGCCGTCGCCACGCCTGAAGAGATCAAGGACCTTCGCAGAAAAGCGAAAATGCTTGAGCTGCTCTATGAAATGAGCAAGTCGATTGGCACGGTTTTTGACTTGAAAGAGATCTTTGAAAAGGCGACGGACTTGATCTTTCGCGGAACGCCGGCGGAACGCGTGGTTGCCCTCATCGCCGATGAAACGGTTGACGGCAAGATACTTGATTACAGCCTTTTTCCTATTGCGGTCAGGACCCGCGACGAGAATACCGACCAGGTGACGTCAAAACTCACTATCAGCCGGACGATCACTCAGAAGGTGATGCGCGAAAAAGTCGCGGTCTTGTCGCAGGACGCAAAAACGGACGATCAGTTCCTTGGGTCCGATTCGATCGTGTCGCAGGGTGTCAGGTCAACCATATGCGCTCCGCTGATCACCGAATCGAACGTTCACGGCGTGCTTTATGCCGACCGGCTTGATCCGTTTGCGACGTTTTCCGCTGACCACTTGGAAATGATCAGCGCGGTCGCGGCACAGACGGCGGTCACGGTCGAAACCGTTAAGGCCCACAAACGTCTGGCCCGCGAAGAAGTAGCCCGGGCAAATTACAGCCGCTTCATGCCCGAGTATGTCGTGAAGCAGCTGCTTGATAATCCGAATTCGTTCCGTCTTGGCGGCGTGAATCAACAGGTCACGGTCCTTTTTGCCGACATCCGCGGTTTTACCGCCCTTTCCGAAAAGGAAAAACCAGAAAAGGTTGTCGGATTGTTGAACCGCTATTTTTCGGTGATGACGGAGATAATATTTGAACACGGCGGTACGCTTGATAAGTATATCGGTGATGAGCTGATGGCGTTGTTCGGGGCACCTGCGGCAACGGAGGAAGACGCCCTGAATGCCGTAAAAGCGGCAGTTACGATGCAAAAACGCGTCCACGTGCTGAATGCCGAATTGCGGGCAGAGGGACGAGGTGAAATTTCGGTCGGCATCGGGCTGCATACCGGCGAAGCTACGATCGGGTACATTGGCTCCGAACGGCGGTCGGAATATACGGCGATCGGCGATACGGTCAACGTGGCGTCACGGCTGCAGTCAAATGCTTCCGGCGGGCAGATCTTGATGAGCGAAGCAACGGCCGCCGCCAGCGGCAACCTGATTCCGGTCAATGTGCTCGATCCCCTGACCGTAAAAAACCGTACTCAGCCGGTTAGCGTACTTGAAGTGCGATGGGAGTAAAAATGACGCTTCAACATTGCCGATAATATATGTTGTCAGGTTCGATCCAAAAGGAATATAATTTGAGAGCAGCAATACAATCATGTTAAGGATTTCCTCCCTCAAAAAACTCGTTACCGACTCGATGGCGATCGATCTTGGCACCGCCAGTACGATCATCGCGGTCAAGGGCCGCGGTGTGGTTTTGGATGAGCCGTCGCTTGTAGCGATCAATGAGATCACCGAGGAGATCGTCGCGTTCGGGCAGGAAGCGGGCGATATGGCCGGCCGCGAGGGTCGGGATGTTATCGTCCGTGCACCGCTGATCGGCGGAGTGGTCGGCGATTTCGAACGAACAAAAAAGATGCTCGCGCACTTTGTAAAAAAAGCGCGCACCGGTGGTTCGAACCTTTCGCTGCAGGCCGTGATGAGCATGGTTTCGGACGTTACGCAGGTCGAGCAGCGGGCACTTTTGAACGCCGCCGAAGAATCGCACATCGGCAAAGTTTTCATGATGGAAGAAGGCCTCGCCGCGGCGTTCGGTGCGGGTGTTTTGCCAACCGACAAACGGGCAACGGCGATAATCGACATCGGTGCGGCGACGACGAACATCGCGATCGTTGCGAAAGGAACTATCGTTACCTCTACATCGGAACGTTACGGAAGCAACGCGATAAATGAAATTCTGGCGACACATTTGCGGCGGCATCGCGGGTTGCAGGTGGGCGAGGAAACGGTCGAATTCCTGAAAACCACGTTTGCTTCCGCATTTTTGCCGGACGATATCACAAAAACGACCGAGGTCCGCGGGCGCGATGTTCAAACGGGCAGTCCGTCAGCGGTCGAGATAACAAACGGCGAGCTTTACCCGATCGTCGAAGC
The DNA here is from genome assembly GCA_041745075.1 of Pyrinomonadaceae bacterium. Classification (GTDB taxonomy): domain Bacteria; phylum Acidobacteriota; class Blastocatellia; order Pyrinomonadales; family Pyrinomonadaceae; genus OLB17. The sequence continues at coordinate 16,989 of JBGTJP010000045.1, forward strand.
CATTGTTCGCAAGATAGCGGAAATGGTCCGCGATACCCTGACCGAACTTCGGCCCGAAGTTGCCGCCGATATTTACGACCGCGGCGTCATCCTGACCGGCGGCGGAGCACTGCTCGACGGCATCGACAAATATCTGCGAAATTACATCAACCTCCCGGTGATCGTGTCGGAAGAACCGCGTTACGCCACCGTAAACGGCCTTTTGAAAATGTTCGACGACCCCAAACTCCTCGACCGCGTCTCCCGCAACGAAGTAAGCGTCCTCCAAAACGCAGAGATCCCTTTCGAAGCTTGAGCAGCCTCAAACCATGCATTTCATAAATATAGTCAGTCAATTCCGATCAGGCCGTACAAATTTCTATACCGCTTTTTCTTTGTCGTGTGCCAGCGCCGTGTTAGACTCACGGCAAGAATTATGAGTGACGAGACGCTTGAGCATATTTATCCGGGGATCGGGAGGCTTAATTATTTCCTGGCGCAGGTTGGGATGGGTGTGGCGATGGCGGTCTTGGTCATTAACTTGGGGCCGGAGAGCCCGGTTGTCAGGCTGGCCGGGCTGGGGTTGATGATCGCGGGTTTTGTGTTGGATGTAATGCGGCTGCGGAATATTGGCGTCAGTCAGTGGTTTGCGATGCTAAGGTTGGTTCCTTATGCGGGCAGCCTGCTCACTATCGGGCTGCAATGTGCCCAAACCGGCTGGATCGAAAGCCGCCGGCTTGACCGGGCCGGCATGATCATCTTCGGCGTATATGCCGCTTTCTTCGCGTTTCTAATTTTTGTGATCCTATGGGCCGGCGGCTCGATCGAGCTTTTCGCGTAACCTACGCTGCCGCCGTTTCCCTGGTTGAGATTCTCATCCCGTGATAAAAAACGAGCGGGGACAAGCCCCTCTTCCTCGACCTGTTATCGAGCGTAAGAGCACACTTCCTACCTGTGGTGTTTCTGCCGATTATGCCGCCTTCGGCATTAGGGACTGGAGAATTTCATTCAGGCCAGCGATGTCGCAGCGGGATTTTGCGGTGTGCGGGTTTTCAGTCGCAGCGACTTCACCGATCACAAGTCGCGGTACGGACCGTCCAACACCAGCACGCGTGCGGTTTACAATGCCCGGGCCGCATCCAAAGATGCGTCCGCTGTCGTCATGGCGAAGCAACGACCGCTCAATTTCCGCAACATCACTTTGTAATGCTTTTAACACTATCTTCTTCAAGCTCTTCATAACGCACCTCCATTTTCTTATAAGTTGTTGATCTGCCTTCCGGCGATCTAACCCATAAACAGTGCAATAGACGTGCCAATTGACCTACCGCATTGAATTTAGACAACTTACGGGTTTCCGGTGCCCGCATCTCCGCCGCCAATGCATGCAAAATGACCGATTTTCACGCAGTTGGTGTACGTTTGGGCGCTTTTAGGCAGCGTTGGCGGGGCCGCTGGAACATTTTGCGGGTCTGACCTATGCTAACCTGAGACGGATCAAGGGTTCGAGCAGGATGAAGTTTTTTCAGGACATTCGGCGGCCGGTAGAGTTGGTGCGGGTATTTGGTGTTCCGGTGCGGGCGGACGGGCGCTGGTTTCTGGTATTGGCCCTAATGACGGGAATAACTGGCGCCAGCATCCAGGCACAGGTCGGGAATTGGCCAGCAAGTTTAGGACTCGGGGCTGCCACGACGGTAATGTTCTTTGTCTCGATATTGCTGCACGAACTTGCCCACGCCGTGACGGCCCGGATGGAACGGCTTCAGGTGGTTGAGATCGTTCTCCATCCGTTCGGCGGGCTGACGCGGTTTGTCCATGAACCGCAGACGCCGCGGGCCGAGTTTCGAATTGCGATAGCCGGCCCGGCGGCAAGTTTTTTGCTGGCGGTCTTGTTCCTGCTGCTTATGACCGCGGCGAGCGCCGCCGGTCTCGACATCCTCGGCGACCTGTTGTTTCTGCTTGCCCTGACAAATTTTCTGCTGGCCGTGTTCAACCTTTTTCCCGGTTATCCGCTTGACGGGGGGCGTGTCCTGCGTGCCTATCTGTGGCGAAATGGCTGCGACCTGAACGAAGCGACGCTGCTGACCGGCAGAAGCGGGCAGGTAATTGCCATCGGCCTGGTGGCGTTGGGGCTGTTCTTTGCGGTTGGGCGTGGACAATTCTTCATGGGCTTTTGGGCGATGCTAACCGGCTTTTTCCTGTTCGATTCGGCGCGCGGGATAGTCACTGCGGTCCGGAAGGCGGCACATCAGATTGTCGATGATGTGATGATGCTGCCCGCTGCCGTGTCTCCCGATGCAAATTTGCAGCAATTTATCGATCAACTTTTGCCGATGTATCGGCGGGCGGCCTGTCCCGTCGCCAACGAAAAGCAATTCTGCGGCATCCTTTTACTTGAGGATATGGCACGCGTGCCGCGGAAGGATTGGCGAAGCGTAAAAGTGCGCGACACTATGCGGCCCGTAGCGGAGGATATGTTCGTCGAGTTAGGCACTCCACTATCGGACGCGAGAGAATTGATGACATTGAACGGGGCCGGGGCCGTCGGCGTATTGGATCACGAAGGGAAACTGGTCGGCTTTCTGGCCTGAAGCGAGTGCGTAAGATCGGTTTGGGTTTGGGGAAAATGCCCTCAGCGGATGTGAGTTGAAATAGCGGCATGACTTCTCAGCCTGAAACGTTTCTTTTTCGGACAAACTGAAAACCGAAACGGGCGGTAACGGTGGTGTCGGCCCGCTTGCGGATTGTTGTGATATTCTTATGAGTGGGAACTCGGCCTGCCTATCCATCTCTCTTCAGGCAACAGCTCATCCCTCGGTGCAATGCAGATCGGCGAATACATTCCGGCGATAAACAGCGTGCGAAACGTCATCGACATGGCGTTCGTGTTCATTATCGTCTATGTGGTTTTGCGGCTGCTTAGGGGAACGCGGGCCGTGCCGACGATCGTCGGATTAGTGCTGCTATTTTTACTCTACTGGCTGGCGATAGCGCAGGATCTGTCCACGCTCGAATTCGTGCTGCGATACGCAGTGGTTTACGTCGGATTCGCAATCATCGTGCTGTTTCAGTCCGAGATCCGTCAGGCCCTGATCTATTTTGCCAACCGGCTGCGGTTCCCTATTTTGCGGCGTCACCGCGGGCAGTTCGGCGGCAGCGTATATGATGAGATCGTACTGGCCGTAACAACCCTGGCGTCCGAAAAAACCGGGGCATTGATCGTGATCGAGCGGAACGTGGGTTTGCGGAATTTTATCGATGCCGGCGTTCAGCTTGACGCTACTGTCGGGTACGATCTCTTAGTAACCATTTTTCATCCGTCAACCCCGCTCCATGACGGCGCGGTGATCATTCAGGACGAAAGACTTGCCGCCGCGTCCGTGTTTTTGCCGCTAACAAAGAATCCGGAAATTTCACGTGAACTTGGGACGCGGCACCGTGCGGCGATCGGGATAACTGAAGGCTCGGATGCGATCTCAATAGTCGTGTCTGAAGAGACTGGCTTGATCACCTACGTGGAGGCCGGGAACGTGAAGCGAAATATCGATACAACCCAGCTTCGCCGGCTTCTTCTCGAAGCAATGGAGATCCCGGTAACGCAGGAGAAACGAGAAGTGGCCAAGGCGATGAAGGAGGCAGAGAGCGAAATAACCGTTGGTTAATGTTCAGAGTGCGTATCCTGGACCGGAAGGAAATGGCATCACGACCCGAAAAATTAGTAGAAGGAAGGCAGACAAAGCTTTTTTTCAAAAACGTAATTCGGAAGATCTTTCTTGAAGACTGGTTGATGAAGCTGGTGGCCCTCGTTATCACCTTTGCCCTGTGGGTCGGGGTCACCGGCCTTAGCAAGCCGACCATTCAGCGTATGAGCGGGATCCCATTGACGCTTCGGCTTTCGAACAATATCGATGTCTCGAACACTCCGGTCCAGGAGGTGGATATCGTCATCAGCGGCGACAAACGCAAGATCGACCAGATAAATAAGAACGACCT
>JBGTJP010000046.1:0-24647 GCA_041745075.1 Pyrinomonadaceae bacterium
GTCGATCGCGGCAAGGCGGTGGAAGCCTACGAACGCGTCGTCAAACTTCGGCCGGCCTATGCGGACGCGTATATCGGATTGGCACGGACCTATGCCGAAATGGGTGAACCGGAAAAGGCCGAAAATGCCGTGGCCCGCGCAAGAAAGGCAAAACCAGGCCTTGCTGAAGCATCCGTGGTCGAAGGCCGTATCTTCAAAAGCAGCGGCGAAGAAGATAAAGCGATCGCGTCATTCAAGCGGGCCTTGAAAGAAGGCGGCAGGTTTCAGCCAGAAGCCTATGCCGGGCTTGGACTTCTTTACAAAGATCGGGCCGAGGGCTTTGGTTCGTCCGGCGAATACGATAAAGAAACTTCCAATTACAATGAGGCCGCTAAAAACCTGTCCCTTGCGATAAAGCAATTGTCCGGTGCCCCCGATTCGGTCTTTATTTATCAACTTCTCGGGCTGGTTTACGAGCAGCAAAAGAAACCCGCCGCCGCTATCGCGGTTTATCAGGAGTTCCTCAGGTTTTTCCCTTCGCATCCCGAGGCCGACGCCTTTCAGTCGTTCATCGATCAACTTAAGAAGCAGCAGAACCAGTAAGTTTATTTGTTCTCGCTTCCGCCGGCCGTCTTCCGCGTCACTTTGACCGATTACCATTCAGACTGGCGAAAAGATTTCTTGACATGCAAGTGTCAAACATCTATTATTTCTATTGAACGATGTTAATCGCATCGGTCTTGGTCATCCTATCTTGCATAAAACAAACACTTAGCCCTTCATCCTTCCGCCAGTTTCTTCAAACGAAGGAAGCATTCCAGAAATAGATGTCAGCTAAATTAGGGGAAATTCTTGTCCGTGAAAACCTGGTGACGCCGCAGCAGCTGCGCGAGGCCCTCGATTATCAGCGGACCAGCGGAGGCCGGCTTGGGTCCAACCTTGTCAAGCTCGGCATTATCTCCGATGACGTCATAACCGCCGTGCTATCGCGGCAGTATGGCGTTCCGTCCATCAACCTCGATCTTTTCCACATTGAAGACGACGTTATCAACCTTATTTCGCAGGAGGTGGCACTGAAATACATGGTGCTGCCCGTTTCGCGAAACGGATCGACGCTAACACTTGCCATGGCCGATCCGACGAATGTCTTTGCGATGGACGACATTAAGTTCATGACCGGATTTAATGTCGAGCCGGTGATCGCCTCAGAAGCGTCGATCCAGATGTCGGTCGGTAAGTATTACGGCGGTTCCAATCAGATCGATATCTTCGACGCGGCGGTAGCATTCGAAACCGAAAAAGCAGCAGCGGCCCTCAAGAACGGTAAGAACGGCAAAAGCGGTAAAAGCGGTAGTTCCAAGAATGGAACGAAATCCGCCATCGGCCTAAGGACGAACATTTCGGCCGATGATATAGACGTTTCTCTCGGCAACTTCGATTTTGAGGTACACGAGGGTGAGGATTTCGAGATCGTCCAGGAAAACGAAGAGATCGATCTTGCTACTCTTGCCGCAGCCAGCGAGGACGCACCTGTTGTTAGGCTCGTAAACATTTTGATGGTCGATTCGCTTCGCCGCGGAGCGTCCGACATCCACGTCGAACCTTACGAAAAAGATTTTCGCATCCGGTTCCGTATCGACGGTGTGCTTTATGACGTAATGCATCCGCCGATGAAGATCCGCGATCCGCTGATCTCGCGTTTGAAGATCATGTCCAAGCTGGACATTTCGGAAAAGCGGCTGCCCCAGGACGGCCGAATCAAGATCAAGGTCAAGATCGACGACCGTTCACGCGAACTCGACTTTCGCGTTTCTACGCTGCCTACACTTTTCGGTGAAAAGGTCGTGCTTCGTCTTCTCGATAAAGAGAAGCTGATGCTCGATATGTCGAAGCTCGGTTTTGAAGAGGAAAGCCTTGAGAAATTCCAGCGTAATATTGCTAATCCCTACGGCATGGTGCTTGTTACCGGCCCGACGGGTTCCGGTAAGACGAACACGCTGTACTCGGCCCTTCAGACGCTGAATACGCCCGAAACGAATATAATGACGGCCGAGGATCCGGTCGAATTCAATCTACAGGGCATCAATCAGGTGCAGATGAAGGAACAGATCGGCCTTAATTTCGCTGCCGCCCTTCGCTCATTCCTGCGTCAGGATCCGAACATCATCCTGGTCGGTGAGATCCGTGACTTTGAAACGGCCGAGATCGCGATCAAAGCCGCGTTGACGGGCCACCTTGTGCTCTCGACGCTGCATACGAACGACGCCCCGTCAACCGTTTCGCGTCTCGTCAACATGGGTATCGAACCCTTTCTGGTCGCGACGAGCGTCAATATTATCCAGGCCCAAAGACTTATTCGCCGCATCTGTGCGGAATGTAAGGTAGAGGCCCATTTTCCGCCTGAAGCTCTTGTGGAGATCGGTTTCTCGCCTGAGGAAGCAGCGGAATTGAAGATGTACAAAGGTACCGGGTGCGATACGTGCCTAAACACAGGTTACAAAGGACGCGTCGGACTTTACGAGACAATGGAAGTGACCGACGACCTTCGCGAACTGATCATCATCGGAGCCAGCGCGATCGAGCTTAGACGCAAGGCGATCGAGAGTGGAATGATCACACTGCGCGGTTCGGGATTGGCCAAGCTAAGGCAAGGCATTACGACAGTGGAGGAAGTTGTCAAGGAAACTGTTCTCTAGGAGGTTGGAAGAAATATGGTAGTAAGGGCAATTGCATTATCGATAGCTTTATTGATCGGGTTGGGAACGATCATTCCGCTGGCAACGGAATCCGCAGAAGCTGGTCCAAAAACTAAGCGTTATCAGAAAAAGAAGAGAGGATGGAAAGGCGTCCGGAAGTATTCAAAACGCTGGTGGCAGCTTTATCACCGCCAGGAGCGCCGCAAACGCTCATTGGCCGGCCGCAGCCGCTCTCTTCGCCTTCGCCAACTAAGGCTTGCTAAAGTGACGGATCCAGAGGTGACTACAGCCGCAAAGCCGGTTGTGGCTTCGAAAGGACCGGAGGCACCGAACACCACTGCTGTTTTGCCGTCGGGCGAGGCAGCTCCGAAAGGCTGGACGCGGGCACAATCTTCGAACAGCGAGCTTCAATTCAGTGTTGACGGCGGAAACGGTTCGGCGGCAATCTCGGTCGTCGGCCCGGCAATGGGCGAGTCGTTCGACGCGGGCCGCAACGCAGCCGTTGGCGGAGTTCCGACCACATCACTGCGTCGCGAAGTTATCAACCGCATGGTCCGTGAGAACGGATGGGTAGTCAACGATTATCAGAAAGAAATCGCCGGCAAGCCGGTTTATGTAGTTGTCGCTCAGTCACAAGGTACAGGCGGCCGCGTCAACTCAAGGATGTTCTACTTCACAGAAGTAAACGGACGCATCTACAGCGTTGCAACAAATTCGGCGACGGATTCCGCGGAACGGATCGCTGAAGAATCGGAGAAGGTCATCTATTCGCTTCAAGGCCGCACACGACCCGTGCAGGCAGCGATACGTGAATAGTTCCCAGGACAGCACACCACGGAGCCGCCGGCTGCTAGGGCCGGCGGCCCGAAACCATCCACCTTTTATCATATGAGCATCGAAACACCAGAATCATCGGTTACTCTGCCCGACCTGCTTCGCAAGATGACGGACGCCGGCGGATCCGACCTTCATATCACCACAAATTCTCCGCCGCAGGTACGCGTTCACGGCCATCTGGCACCGCTTTCCGGGTTTGGCACGCTGACGCCCGCCGACACAAAGCGGCTCGCCTATTCGGTTTTGACCGACGCCCAGAAGCACAGGTTCGAAGAGAATCTTGAGCTAGACTTTTCCTTCGGCCTGAAGGGAATGTCGCGTTTCAGGGCAAACCTGTTCAATCAAAAAGGGGCGGTCGGGGCGGTATTTCGTGCCATTCCTTACGAGATCAAGACATTTAACGATCTGGGATTGCCGCCGGTCATCGCAGATCTTTGCAAAAAACCGCGCGGTCTTATCCTGGTAACAGGGCCGACTGGTTCTGGAAAATCGACAACACTGGCTTCGATGGTGGACAAGATCAACATCGACCGTCACGAGCATATTCTGACGATCGAAGACCCGATCGAATTTCTCCATAACCACAAGAATTGCGTTGTAAATCAACGCGAGGTAGCGGCCGATACGCACTCGTTCGGGGCCGCCCTAAGGACCGCGCTTCGTCAGGATCCTGACGTTGTCCTGGTCGGCGAAATGCGTGACCTTGAGACCATCGAGATGGCTCTTCGCATTGCCGAAACGGGCCACCTTACCTTTGCCACGCTTCACACCAACTCTGCCTATTCCACGATCAACCGTATCATCGACGTTTTTCCCTCGGCCCAACAGGCCCAGGTCAGAACGCAGCTTTCCCTGGTTTTAGAGGGAATAATGTGTCAGGCCCTTTTGCCTAAAGCGTCGGGCGACGGACGTGCGATGGCGCTTGAGATCCTGATACCAAATGCCGCTATCAGGAACCTGATCCGCGAGGACAAGATCCACCAGATCTATTCGATGATGCAAACCGGTCAGGACAAGTTCGGAATGCAGACCTTTAACCAGGCGCTAGCCACGCTGCACCACAAACGTTTGATCTCGCTGGAAACGGCGATGCAGCGATCGTCTAACGCCGACGAACTCAAAGACCTGATCGACCGCGGTTCGGGATTAAATCAATCTTACGGCGGCGGTAATGAACGCCCCAAGGTTGCGCCGGACGGACACGCAAGCCCATACGCTCAAGGCCGCCCTGTAGGTTCAAGGCCGCCAGTCCGATAACGGGAAAAAAGTCATTCTAGAGGAGCTAAAGAACAGAAATGCCAACTTACGCATATAAAGGACGAAACCGGCTGAATGAACTCGTTGCCGGCGAGCGGGAAGCCGCAAGCCAGGACGAATTGAGGGCACTGCTGCGTCGTGAACAGATCGTGATGACGCAGGCCTCTGAAAAGGGAAATGTTGTTTCGATCCCGAAACTCGGCCGTCGAAAAAAGGTCGGGGCAAAGGAACTGGCCATCTTTACCAGACAGTTCTCGGTAATGATCGACGCGGGTCTGCCGCTGGTCCAGTGTCTGGATATTTTGGCCGAGCAGCAGCCGAATGCGTTCTTTAAGGATGTGCTTCGCCAGGTGCGCCAAAATGTAGAAGAAGGCACCACGCTTTTTCAGGCCCTTGAGAAACACCCTAAAGTGTTCGATTCACTGTACACTCACATGGTCGAGGCCGGTGAAACGGGCGGTGTACTCGATCTGATCCTCCAGCGTCTGGCGACCTTGATCGAAAAGGTCGTAAAGTTGAAACGAAGCATCGTTTCCGCTTCGATCTATCCCGCGGCTGTTATCGTGGTTGCCATCGCGGCCATCGCGGTCATCATGGTCGTTGTTATCCCGCAGTTCCAGCAGATCTTTCTTGGCCTGCTCGGCCCGGGCGAAGTTCTTCCGCTGCCTACACGCATTGTGATGGCGATAAGCTCGTTCCTGGCGGGTTGGGGCGGCCTTGGATTATTGATCGGCATTATCGGAGCGGCCGTCGGCACCAGTTATTATTACAAGACAGAAAAAGGCCGGTGGCATATCGATACGCTTCTCTTAAAACTTCCGATATTCGGGAGCATTTTGAGGAAGATCGCCGTTGCCCGCTTCTCGCGGATCCTTTCGACACTGCTTTCATCCGGTGTGCCGATCCTCCAATCGCTTGAGATTACGGCAAAGACGGCAGGCAACGTTGTAATCGAAGATGCAATTTTGAAGGTTCGAGCTGGTGTCGAACGCGGTGAAAACTTTGTCGATCCGCTCAAAGCGACGAACGTCTTTCCGCACATGGTATCGCAGATGATAGGGGTCGGTGAACAAACCGGCGCGATGGATGCGATGCTGGGCAAGATCGCCGACTTTTACGAAGAAGAGGTCGATTCGGCCATCGCCGATCTGCTGGCTATGATCGAGCCTGTTCTGATCGCCTTTCTCGGCGTGACCATCGGATCGATCGTTATATCGATGTACCTTCCGCTGTTCTCACTTATCGGAAAACTATCGAGCGGAACCAAATAAACGCGGCAAAAATAACCGCGATCCGAAAAAGACGGCTTCATCAGAGGCCGTCTTTTCTGTGCGAAAATATCGCTTACCGCATTTAGCTGGAAACACCGAAAAGATGTCACTTTCAATTAAGCCTCAGATCAAAGTCGCTTCGAAAAAAGCATGAACACAAAGAACACAAAGGGCGGACACAAAGGCCACAGAGGATAAGCGCACGATATTTTTCAAACTGATACAACACAAAAAACTGAACAGGTCGTGCGGGGAAGAAGTTTTTTTGTTTGTTAGACGCTTTCGCGTAGGGTGAGCATCCGCTCGACGTATTTGGCGATAATGTCGGCTTCAAGATTTACCTCGTCACCGGGGTTCAAAGTTGAAAGGCTTGTGAGTTCCCAGGTCTTGGGAATGAGTGCGATCTCGAGATCGGCTTCGTTCAGTTTCGCGATCGTCAAACTGATCCCTTCGACCGCGACCGAGCCTTTATAAACAAAGTAACGGCCCATTGCGGGTGGAAATCCTATCCGGACGGTCCAGAATCCGCCGCTTTCGACCGCAGATACAAACATTCCGCGTCCGTCAACGTGGCCTTGAACGATATGGCCGCCGAGCCGGGTCGATGGCGTGAGGGCCCGTTCAAGATTGACCCGCGAACCCTCTTTCAATCCGCCGAGCGTCGAACGATCGAGCGTTTCCTGTGACACGTCGGAGGAAAAGCCGTTGACACTTACATCGAGGACCGTCAGACATACGCCACTGACGGCGATCGAATCACCATCTGCAGATCCGCCGGTAACGGTACGAGCGTTTATCCTTATCTTCGCCCCGCCATCGGTTCGTGTGAATGCGCCGATGGTTCCGAGTTCTTCAATTATTCCCGTGAACACGTTTAGATAGCCCTAAAACCAAGGTTTTTTGTTCACAATATAGGTTTGGACGAATTCCTCGTCGGATTTTGTAAGGTACATTATCCCTTCGATGATGCCGATCACCGACGGAACGAACAACAACGGGAACGCGATGCCGCAAGTTACAAAGGTGAGTATTATCGAAACCAGATATACGGATAAGAGGATCACTCCTTCCTGGGTGTAACCAAGAACGAATTTATGAATACCGAGTCCGCCTAACACGATTCCGCAAATACCGGCGGCGATCTTCTTTTCAGCACCCGCGGGGGCTGAGCCAGGTGGCCGCGGAACATGCTGCATCGGCATTGGGCTGACGGGCAGGACGGTGCCACAATTCGTGCAGCGGACATTGATCCCCGCGTTCTGCGTGGCGCAGCCGGGACATGTTTTGTATTGAGTTGCCATAAAATATGCTCTTGCGTACGGTGAGTTTCCTGGACAAGTATCAGATACACTCGCGTTCATTGTCAAAGATTCAAGCGTTTTGGGGGTGTGCTGGAATTGTGGTGCCCTCGGAAACTCCGGCCAACTTATCCGCTTGACACTCGTAACTCTCAATTGAGGAAAACCGATTCTCTCCGGTGAAAAGTGACAAGTGACAAGGTTTGTCGATAAGGTATATTCGGAAATGCAATGACAGAATCAGCAGAGAAAGCAAATCAGCCGCCTGCGATCCGCCGCGGTGCCGACGGAACCGTCGAAGCCGCGTCGGTCGCCGATCTGATCGAATGGTTCTTGACCTATGACGAGCGGACCGCCCGAATGCGGCACCCGCATACAAACGAACTGTTCGAATGGAAACAAGCGGATGACGTCGCGAATGGCAAGGCAACTTACCCATTCGAGAACGCCGAATCACGGTTTGCGATCGGAGCTTTTCAGGCTTTGCAGGAGAACGCCTCCGAGCCGCTGCTGGGATTGTGGCTGAACGATGTGACGGCCGCACTTCACGAAGCCCGAAGCACAAAGGCCGAGGTCTCGGAAGCAAATAAGATCGACGAGACCTCGCTCGACTCAGCCTTAGTCAAAGCCGAAAAGCTGACAACGAAAGCCGAAAAGCGGCTGTACCTCTCAAGCTGCTGGCTCGAAACTCTGTACACCGCCGAAGCCCGTGTGCTCGGCTGGATCTACCAGGAACTATACGGAAGGCCGTTTGCTCCATCGTAAGATAGGCTTTCCAGCCTGTCGCCGGCAGTGAAAATAGCCCGAAGTACAACAGGCTTTCCAGCCTGTTGCCCTCCACCGACGGCTGGAAAGCCTGTTGTACCCGCTTTTAAGCCCGTTGCATCGTTTAAGGACGAATCCCGAGATCCTCGGCAACCCATGAATACGGCCACTCATTCCAACGGCTCACGAGGCCTGCTTTCACAGGATTCTTCAAAACATAATCGACGATCCGCCAAAACTCATTCTCGTTCCTCACCTCGTGATCATAGCTTTCCGGCTCCCAAAACTGCCCCCTACGGCCGAGAAGCTTATTCGCTTGACGGGCTGAATATCCTTTGATCGACTGCATTATTGCCGCCAGTGTCGGATCTTCGCTGAGAAAAACAGGCCGCCCCGATTCTTTAGTTTCGGTCAGCGATCTCTCATTTAGGAGAGGCGTAAAAACGACGTGTACGTGGTTAGACATAATGCAATATGCATGCAGCTGGTACGAAGTGCCGTCAAGATAACGCAGGCAAGCCTCGACGATTTCCGCGATCGACGGGTCCTTGAGCCACAACGGGCCCATTGCTTCCTTGTGAAGGATTTCTTCATACAAAGCGAACCAACGACGACGAAACCGTTTTAGCTTCTCCTGTTTTTCTTCGCTCGGAACGTCTGCTTGGAAAGAATTGCGGGAAAGGATCTCTTCGATCTCCACTCGTTCAGCCTTCCATTTTTCGATGACGGACTTGGGAACCGAGCCTTTCAACCGGAAAGTGATGAACAACGTCGCTCCTGGCGAATGAATGTGCGGGAGTTTGCGGCGGTAGAGTTGTTTGTACTTGAAGACCACGGTTACCTTCTAGCGCGTTTTGTTTGCGACGGGAACAGGCTGGAAAGCCTGTTCTACGGCCTGTTCTACTTAAAGACCTCGCATTGCTGCATCGTTCCGTACTTCATTCCGACGGCGAAAGCACGTTGGCGCTGGTCGGCGGAGCCGTGGGTGAATGAGTCGGGAACGACAAAGCCCTGCGTGCGGCGTTGGATCATGTCATCACCGACTGCCCCTGCGGCGCGAAGAGCTTCGTCGATGTCGCCGCTCTCGATCCGCCTTTCCTTTTGGACTTGGTTCGCCCAAATCCCCGCGTAACAATCGGCCTGAAGTTCGAGGGCGACGGATAGTTGGTTATTCTGGCCCTGTCGCTGGACTTTGGCCATCGTGCCGGTGAGATTCTGGATATGATGGCCGAATTCGTGGGCGATAACGTAGGCTTGGGCAAAATCGCCGTCCGCCTTGAACTCACGCCGAAGTTCGTCAAAAAAAGCAAAATCGAGATATAGCTGATAGTCGCCAGGACAATAGAACGGCCCTGTGGCCGCACTAGCATAGCCGCACGCGGATGAGACCTGTCCAGTAAAAAGGACGAGCTTCGGGTCCTGATAGCGGACGCGGCCCTGCTGTGGCAAAACCTGACGCCAGGTGTCTTCAAGGCTGCCCATGATCGCACCGACAAACTGGCGGTTCTCGTCAGCGGGTTTTGCCGCCGAGTTGCTTGCGGTCGAAGGCTGCTGCACCTGTGTCTGATCCGGGACGGTTTCCAAAAATTGACGCGGGTCGCCGCCGAGCAGGCAAACGATCGCCGCGAGAATAAGTACGCCGATCCCTCCGCCGCCGAGGGCGATGCCGCGGCCGCCCATTCCGCGACGGTCTTCAACATTTGTGCTTTGCCTTTGGTCTCTCCAACGCATAATAAAATTTGCCCCCGGACCCGATCTTTTGTGTAAAAAGCGTGCTAGGATTCTAACACCTTTAGCGGCAAGACCGGAAAACAAGTGACAAATACTCTGGATAACTGGAAGTCTGGAGGTGATTTTTTCACGCACCTCGGGTTCCCTATTTTCTATCGCACTGGCGGCGATGCGGAAAAGCTTTTGCTGTGCCTTCACGGTTTTCCCACGTCTTCGTTCGATTATCGCAAGATATGGACCGCTCTGACAGACAGCTTCACCGTCATTGCCCTCGACCTGATCGGTTATGGATTTTCGGCTAAGCCATTGGATCTCGATTACACAACATTCGCCCAAGCCGATCTGGTCGAGGCGTTCCTGCGGCACCTAAATGTCAGTCGCGTTCACATACTTGCTCATGACTACGGCAATACGATCACGCAGGAATTGTTGGCACGCGACGCCGAAGGAAAACTAAAGGTAACGATAGAGTCCATCTGTTTTCTAAACGGTGCATTGTTCCCAGAGACGCATCGGCCCATACTGGCGCAAAAGCTGCTGATAGGCCCGATCGGAAAGTATTTCGGGCGGTTTATTCCCGATGCGCGTTTTGCGGCGAGCCTCGCCTCGATCTTTGGGCTCGGCACAAAACCCACCGTTGAAGAGTTGGACGATCTTGTGCGGTTGTTCAAACACAATGACGGAAAGCTGATCGCACACAAGCTGATCCGATATATGAAGGAACGGCAAAAATATCGCGAGCGTTGGGTGACACCGCTGCAGCGGTTGACGCAGCCCTTCCTTTTCATAAACGGCTCGTTCGATCCGGTCTCTGGCAAGCATCTGGTGACACGATTTCGCGAGATCGTACCCGATCAGAGAAATATTGTCGAGGTGCCAAATATTGGACACTTTCCGCATTTAGAGGCTCCCGACAAAGTGCTTGATGAATTTTTAACTTTCATCGAAGGGATCAATTAACACAAAGCTGTCCTAAATAATTTGTCTTTTCATTTTTACTTGGCGCCCGCGATTCCCGATCCGATTCGATAGATTATGACTGGCGTTTCTTAAGCAATTTGAAACGCGAAATCCGGTCAAAAACCGCTAATTATCTCTCGCCGCAAAAGCTTGACAGATGTAGAGTTAGGGGATTATGATGCTGTTACCCCAAAATTATGATCCCGCTTCCACGGCCATTTTTCGAAAGGAGGAGAAGATGATCAAGTTAGATATAGTCAACAAGGTTGCCGACAAAACGGGCGTGCCTAAACAGAAAGCGGAACAGGTTGTCGACTCACTTTTCAACGCAATGAAAGACGCTCTTGCCCACGGCAGACGAATCGAGTTGCGCGGCTTTGGCGTGTTTGTTGTCAAACCCAGAAAACGCGGCGTCGGCCGCAACCCGCGTACCGGCAAGGAAGTGCCCATTCCGGCCGGAAAGACGATCCGTTTCAAGCCGGGCAAAGAATTGACGGCAAAGGCCGTCGGCTAGACAGATTCCGGACTGCGAGAGCAGCAACATTTCTATATTGACAGGTCGTAAATCGCAATCGCCGAAGTTATGATTGTGGTTTGCGGCTTTTGTTTTTGATTCGCTCAATGGCAGTACCTGATAGATATATTGTCGAAGATCTACTGGATAAGAGTCTGCGGCCGTCCGCCGCAACATGGCTCCGTCACCTCTTTTTTTTGCTGATCACGCTGGTTACGACCACGATCGCCGGCGTCCTTTATCCGTTCGGGTTGATCCAGACCCTGCCGGATGCCGATCCTCAGTCCTTTACAGAATTTCTACAGTTTGCGGCGTCGCTTCCATCCCGCTACCTGGCTCTTGTCGGTACGGCGGTCTTTAGTCTGCTAAGCGATACGGCTTATCTCACTTATGGCTTGAAGTTTTCGCTTTCACTGCTTTTCGTCCTGATATCTCACGAGATGGGGCACTACATAGCCTGCCGGTTATATAGGGTTGATGCCACGCTGCCGTTCTTTATTCCCACACCGCCCATGATCGGGCCGGCGGGGACGTTCGGCGCGTTTATCAAGATCAGATCACCGATGCCGTCGCGGCGTGCGGTTTTCGACATCGGAGTGGCGGGGCCGATAGCAGGATTTATAGCGCTGATTCCGGTGGCGGTTTTAGGAATTATAACCTTGCAGCCAGCTTCGGCGGAGCAGTTAGCGAACCCGGGCGGCATCGTCTTTTCCGATCCGTTGTTGATGAAGCTGATCGCGCTATTTTCGGGCGCTGATCTCGATGCCGGCGTGAGAAATCCGTTCTATTACGCGGCATGGGTTGGCTTGCTGGTGACGGCGCTTAATCTTATACCGTCGGGCCAACTCGACGGCGGTCACGCTGTTTTTGCAATATTTGGCGAAACCGTCCACCGCTGGACCGGAAGGATCGCATTTCTGCTGATGGCATCTCTTTCCATTCTTGGCTGGGTATTCTACAGCAGCCCAAGCGGTTTTCTTATCGCCATCCTGCTGGCCGTGATGATGAGGATCCGGCATCCCGTGCCCTGGGACCAAACGCCTCTGGATGCAAAAAGGAAGGTCATAGCCTTTCTTACACTCGCGATCTTTGCGCTTTGCTTTCTGCCGTTTCCGATCAAGATACTTTAGGTCGAATGCGACTTAAGCCGCTATAGATTCAGGAAGAAGTCCTTTTATCTCCCTCACCAACCGCTGAGCTTCGGCTTGATCTTCGAGGGCGATCATAAAGAAATCGTAACTTGTCTTAAAGCACACCATCCCGTTGCCGAAGAACCAGACGCCTTCCAGCAGCGGGTTGCCGCCGAGGATCCAATCGATCGGGGCACCCGTGATAGTTTTTGGATTCAAAACATTGGTCATCATGACAGCGCCCGAGGCAAATGAGAACGCTCCCAGCAGCGGTGCGCCGATCCGTCGTGCGATGTCGCGTTCGAATCTAATCCTCTCGGCGTCGGCCTCGCTCATATCGCCTTTTTCGATCAGATCTTCGCGGGTTTTCAGATAACCGTCGAATTGATCGGCGATCTTCTTCACCGACCAGGCGGGAAGAGCTGAGTTGAACAGCCAATGCGAGCCTATTCCCGTAAAAACGACGCCAAGACCGGCCCCGACCGCCATTGAGACGCCCGTCGTTGCGGCTTGAAGCGGGTTTTCCTGTATCCAGCCGGAGGTCTTTGAAAAAGCGCTTAGAGCGGAATCGATGGTACGCGTCCACGAAGCACCGAATGAGAACGCTTTGGATACGCGCTCGGCATTTTTCCCGACCGTGTCAAATGCCCCTTCGATCACCTCGCCGGCCTTTTTACCCGCCGCCTCGATCACTTCTCCGGCGGTCTTGCCGGCTTCCTTTGCCACTCCGCCGGCCTTTTCGCCAACGTCCTCGGCGGCTTCGCGGATTGGCTCACTTGCGGTCCATGCCTTCTTTGCGGCACCTTCAGCCGTTTTTATCGTCGCTTCGGCAGCCTTTACCGCCTGTTTCCCGACCTCCGATTTTTCAGCTTCGCTTTTTATCTTCCCGGCGCTTTTCTGGGCCGTTTCCACTACCACGCGGGCACCTTCTTCGATCCTGTCCTTTAGGCCAAGCTGTTCGTCGATCTTCTCAAACTTCTCTTTGGCGTCCTTCTGCCATTTTTCAAAGCGTTCTTTGTAATCGCTCATAGGTCTCAATTCCTCGTATCACGTACTCTTTCAGATTACGTTTTCGCAGGTCGATTTGTTCGGTCGAATCCGCCGGGCCTGTTGCGGCCGAAATGCTGCCGACGCTCATCTAATGATTACACCAACCTTCAAAACAATCAATTGTTTTTGATGCCGTGATGAGTTTCGCGGGGTGTCCGGCTTATGATAATCTGGCTGTTAATTTTTTGATATGCCGGTAGTTAAATGTCCACATTGTGGGAAAGAAACCGAGTTTTCGGGCAACCAGTTTCGCCCTTTTTGCTCTGAGCGATGCAAGCTGCTCGACTTTGGGGCGTGGGCGGATGGGAAATATTCTCTCCCGACGGAAACCAGCTCGCTGAGCGATGAGGAGATGGACGAAATAGAAAAAGCCATCGTGAGCAAACAAAACGAATGAACGCACTGTTTCTTTTTAATGGCGGCGGGATAGCCGGAGCGATAGCGGCACTTGTCTTTTTTCTGCTATTCCTCGGCGTCGCTTTTGTTGCATTTAAGGCCTTGAAAAAGACAGTGAAAATGGCATTTCGCCTTGCCGTAGTCGGGGTAATTTTGCTGATCGCTATTGCGGGGAGCTTTTCGCTTTGGTACTTCAGCGGCGGCGGTTCGCCAAAGTTAAAACCGCCGGTGGAGAAGCGGCGATAGGAATGCGAATAGCATTCCACACGTCCTGAACCAGGTTGCCGCGCATGCACGAATTAAATGGATCAGCCGCCAAAGATATCCAGATTCCGATTTTGGCGGCGTTATCGCGGACTTGGGCCGAATGTGTTCGTGCTCAGCCTTGTCAGCCTTCTGAATGACACCTCAAGCGAGATAATTTACCTGCTTCTCCCGGCCTTTCTTTTTCTGACCTTAGGTGCCTCGCCGTTTTTCATCGGTCTTATTGAAGGATTTTCGGAGTCGGTCGCAAGCGTCTTAAAACTGTTCTCAGGTTATCTTAGCGACAGGTTTCACCGGCGAAAGCTGCCGGTCTTTCTCGGTTATTCACTTGCGGCAGTGACCCGGCCGCTGCTTGCATTTGTAACGACGTGGCCGCAAGTTTTAGCCGTGCGAATGACCGACCGCGTTGGAAAAGGCATTCGCGGCGCACCGCGCGACGCTCTCCTGGCTGCGAGCTCTCCACCCGAAAAACGCGGGCTTGCCTTTGGCTTTAACCGGGCCGCGGACCATTTGGGTGCGGTCATCGGCCCATTGGTCGCCTTTGGCCTATTGTCTTATCTTGCAGAAGATGCGGCTTCACCGACCGCCCGTGAGTATCAGCAGGTCTTTTTGTTTGCCTCGATCCCGGTCGTGTTCGGCATGCTGGCGATCATTTTTTTTGTCCACGAGGAAACAAAGCCGGTCGAAGAATTAGACGTGACGCCGCTGAAGTTCTCGCTCAGCGAATTCGACGGCAACTTCAAACGGTTCGTGGCCGTTATCGCTCTCTTCACGCTTTCAAATTCAACTGATGCGTTTTTGCTTCTCAGGGCGCAGCAGGCTGGAATTTCGCCGCCGGTTCTGCCGATACTTTGGATGGTGCTTCATTTTAGCAAGGTCATTACCTCGCTGATCGGTGGCGATCTTTCGGACAAGATCGGGCGAAAAAAACTGATCGTTTCGGGATGGATGGTTTACGCTCTTGTTTATGCCGGATTCGCTTTTGTCGATTCAGCGTGGCAGGCGTGGACGCTTTTTATCGTTTACGGTGCGTATTTTGGCCTGACCGAGGGGGCGGAAAAGGCCCTGGTCGCGGACCTTGTGGCCGACGACAAACGCGGCACGGCCTATGGCGTTTACAATCTTGCATTTGGGATTACAGTATTTCCCGCATCGCTTTTGTTCGGATTTTTGTGGACCGAGTTCGGATCCGGAACGGCATTCCTGGTAAGCGCGGCGATCTCGGTTGTGGCTGCCGCGGCACTTTTGACCGTTCGTACGAAAGGGCAATCCCGATTTTCGAGGCAGGAGAATTAGTTTATTTCGTGGTTTTCTTTACGGCTTTTGTGTGAAATAGGACCTCTCTCACGCAAAGCCGCAAAGAATGCAAAGTGAAGAAAAGTAAGAAAAAACCTAACGCCGAATCTCGGTTAATGCGAGACACTGAACGACCGTTGTGGGATCATTCTTCCTTCTCGTTCATCTTGCTCCGTGGTTTCGCTTTTGACCACGGAAGAAAATCAATCTCAGAATTTTTCAAGTGCAGAAGACCTAATCATTCAGTCGAAGCGAACTGATCATGGTCTGGAATGTCCTGTTATACCGATATGATTCCGCTTCGGGCATGACGGCTGCGATATACAGAAGGTTGCCGTTGCGAAGCGGGACCGTATATACCGTTACGACCTCGTTGCGGTCTGTTACCGGCGAACGACCGATCAACGTCGTGGTGTAGCCCTGCCGGCCCGCAACCGTCCGGCGCGTAAAGCTGCCGCTTTGCCGCAAATAATTGTTGCTCTGCAAAACCCCGCGGACGTAATCCTCAGTGGCCCTTGAAGCACTGCCGTTCCGCGAGTCAAAAACACCGATCATTGCTCCGTGTGTGATCCCCTGATCTCCGTACGCTCCCTCGGGCGCGAACATCAGCGAACCCTGGCCCGAAAATTCACGCCAATTACTCGGATAGTTCAGGGTCAGGCCGTTGCTGTTATAGGTTTGGTAACGGGTGGACGGGTACGGAACTCTTGACGAATATCGTCCTCCGGCGGTAGGGCTCGGTCCCGACTGGCCGGCACCATTTTGGGTTGATTTCTCGATCTCCGCCATCGACTGCGCACGCGGCATGCTTCGCAGCCTTTCCTGGACCCGCGAGAATTCGCGAGTTACCTTTATCGGATCATTCGAAACATTCAGCCGTTCGGATTCCTGATTGATCTTCTCGTAACGGTTGCCCGGATCGGGGTGGCTGCTCAGCCACTGCGGGCCGCGGCCGCCTTCGCTCTGCTGGGCAATGGTTTTGAACATGTTCGCAAGATCATGCGGATCATAGCCCGCGTCGGCCATTATTTGAGCGCCGAGAATATCGGCCTGTGTCTCGTAGGCCCGGCTGTATTTCAAAGCGCCGATGCCGAAACCGATCTGACTCCCCGCACCGATAACCTGGCCGAGGCCGCCGCCGATCACGGCTCCAGCGATCTGCCCAAGGACCGAACCTATCTGGTACTTCTGGGTCTCGGTCGCCTGAGCGGTGGCATGCCGCAGGGCAACGTGGCTGATCTCATGGGCCATGACGCCGGCCATTTCGCCCTCATTCCTTGCCGCCTCTATCATTCCTCGATTTACATACATCGGGCCGCCGGGCAACGCAAACGCGTTAATGTCGCTTGCATTGACGACCTTAAAGCTGTACTGAAAGGCAGGCTGCTGAAATCGCTCGGGTATTGCCCGCACGAGGCGTTCGCCGACATTTTCGACGTAATTTTGCGCCTGATTGTCGTTTAGGATCGGGAATTGGCGGTCAATCTGTGCCGCGGCATCGCGGCCGAGTTTAACGTCGTCCTGCACCTTGTATTTATTCTTGGGAAAGCTTACGCGCGTCTGACCCGCCGTGACGACCGGCAGGACCGATAAAGCGGCTATTATCGCGAATGATGTAAAGCGTTTTCTCCGGCTGATTTTCCTGTTCATTGATCTTTGTTCCTCCCCTCCCGGCGTTCAGTAACGGGCGGTCCCCAACGGACGGCCCGAAAACAATAGTCTGATGAAGAAATAGCAACGCTTGGTTTGCCGTATGATAACAGACTAAAGATGGAGTGAAAAAGGCAGGCGAGCCAACAAATTCAAGAGGCGAGAGCGAAAGCGGCCGAAATTGGAGGCCGGCTGGAAAAAATCACGACGTCGTTGCCCCGTCCGCGGCAGCCGATTGGACCTGAACTTCTTTCTTTCGTCGAATGTTATGGAGAGCCAGTCGAATATTGCCGATCAGAGTCAGCAATTCCTTTGAATCCTTTCTTTGCTGATACTTCTTTTCCACGAAAAGCGCGAAGGCCAAATCGGTTCCGAGGTCGTCGATCAAATCCATGTTGCTCCTGATCCCAAATGCTTATTTTTTGCGTGAACCTGAGATATTAAGAAGTCGGCATTACGACAATGTTAACTAAATGTTAAATCTTTACCGAAATGACTTAACACGATCACAGATTTAATCAAGAATTAACCTGTAACGCCCCTTATTTCAATTAAAATCAAGGGGATAGGATCAAATCTATTTCGAAGTAAACGGCTGCAGTTTTTTCGAGTTTCACACAAAACAAACCGGAATGCAATCGAGCGGCCAGAGGGAGATATTCGTGTTTCAAAAGATAATAAAACGACTAGCTATTTTTTGCATTGCTTTGACCGTCGTCGTGGGAAGTGCGTGCAGCGGCCAAAAGATGGGCCAGGGGAACTCGGCCTCGACGGATAGCGGTGCTTCCCGCCTGCAGGGGTCGGGTGCCAGCTTTCCGAAGCCGATCTATGAAAAATGGGTCAACGAATTCGGCAAAGTGAACCCGGCCGTAAAGATCGACTACCAGGCGACGGGTTCCGGTGCCGGTCAAAAGGCCCTGCTGGCGCAAACCGCGGATTTTGGTGCATCGGACGATCCGATGAGCGACGATGACCTGAAAAGCGCGGGCCGCGAGATATTACATATTCCGACTGTGCTGGGGGCTGTCGTGCTGACCTATAACCTTGAGGGACTCAAGGAGCCGCTAAAGATTTCCGCCCAGACTGTCGCCGATATTTATCTCGGAAATATTAAAAAATGGAATGACGCGAAAATAAAGGCCGATAACCCGTCGGCGGCCCTTCCGGATACCGAGATCTTGCCCGTTTACAGGGCCGATTCCAGCGGCACCTCGGCCGTATTTACCGATTTTCTTTCAAAGACCGTCCCGGCATGGAAGGAAAAGGTCGGGGTGAACAAGCAGCCAAGCTGGATAACCGGCGTCGGGATCGGAGCGAAGGGCAATGATGGGGTAATGGGACAGGTAAAGCAGTCGCCTAATTCGATCGGATACGTCGAACTAACGTTCGCAAAAGCCAACAATCTGCCGGCGGCGCTGATCAAAAATAAATCGGGCCAGTTTGTCGAACCGACCCTCGCAAGCGTTTCGGCCGCGGCAAAAGGCTCGGTCGCGTCGATGCCGGACGATCTGAGAACGCAGATCACGAACCCCGATGCGGCGGATGCCTATCCGATCGCGAGTTATACCTACATTTTGGTTTACAAGGACCAGTCCGACGCCGCTAAGGGCAAAGTGCTCGCCGACTTTCTTTGGTGGGCCGTCCACGACGGCGAGAAGTTTGTCGAAGACCTGCATTATTCGCCCCTGCCTGACGAAGTGGTAAAAAAGGTCGAGGCCAAGATAAATTCGATGACCGGCGGCGGCAAACCGCTTCGGCAGCAGTAGTCATTTAGGAGATAGGGTTTGGCACAAACGGGCGCCATCGGCGACAAGATCTTCAGGACCGTTTTGTTTCTTGCGGCGGCAAGCATTCTGCTGATCGTGATAGCGATATTCGCGATCATGGTGCAGAATTCGCTGCCGACGCTGGAACGATTCGGCATTGGATTTCTAACCGGCGGCGAATGGAAACCGGCGCAGGAGGAATTTGGAGCTCTTCCGTTCATTTACGGAACCGTGGTCTCATCGGTGCTTGCCCTTGTCTTCGCGGTGCCCGTTTCGCTTGGCGTGGCGGTCTTCCTTGTCGAGCAGGCACCGGCCAAAGTGGCCCGCCCGATCGCCTTCATGGTCGAGTTGCTTGCGGCGATCCCATCCGTCGTCTATGGTCTTTGGGGCATCTTCGTCCTCGCTCCGTTCATTCGTAATTATCTGGGAGCATTTCTCCAGGATTACCTCGGCTGGCTCCCGCTTTTTCAGGGGCGGTTGACCGGGATCGGAATGCTGACGGCCGGGATCATCCTCGCCCTGATGATCACGCCGATCATTACGGCCGTTGTGCGAGATGTTTTGACCGCCGTCCCGACGGCCCAGCGTGAGGCGGCCCTGGCCCTTGGAGCAACCAAATGGGAGACGACCCGGATCGTCCTCGGCAATGCCGCGTCGGGTATCGCAGGGGCCGTTGTGCTTGGGCTCGGCCGGGCGATAGGAGAAACGATGGCCGTGACAATGGTCATCGGAAACTCGCCGCAGATCGCGGCGTCGTTGTTCGAACCGGCGAACACGATCGCGTCGTTGCTCGCGGCAAATTTTGCGGAAGCGACGGACGAGATATACCTGAGCGCTCTGATCGAGATGGGGCTGATCCTGTTTTTTGTAACGTTCGTCGTCAATGCGTTGGCCAAGCTCCTGATAATCAGCGTCGGCAACCGGGCGGGAGGTGCAAAGCACGCCTGAGCTAATGGGAAAGCCGGATACTAACAATTCGGGACATCAAAGGCGCGTGATCGTCAATATGCTGATGACGACGGTCACCGCCGCGTGCGCCATCTTCGCTACGCTTATCCTGCTGATAATCATCGTCTATATCGCGGTTCAGGGAGTTTCGTCGATCAGCATAGAGTTTCTGACGGATACGCCAAAGCCGGTTGGCGAAGGCGGCGGAATCGGAAACGCCATCGCGGGCTCGGTCATGATGACGGCCCTTGCGGTCGTACTCGGGCTGCCCGTGGGCATAGCGGCCGGTGTGTATCTTGCCGAATACGGCTCGAACTGGTTCGGCAATGTCGTTAGGTTTGTCGCGGACACGCTCATTGGGATCCCGTCGATAATTATCGGGATATTTGTTTACACGCTCGTCGTTTTGCCGATGGGGCGGCAGTCGGGGCTTGCCGGCGGGCTGGCACTGGCGATCATAATGCTTCCGATCGTTGCCAGAACGACGGAGGAAATGATCCGCCTCGTGCCGAATGCGATGCGCGAGGGGGCCCTTGCCCTCGGGGCGCCGCAATGGCGGGTTTCGTGGAATATTGTGTTGCCCGCGGCGGCATCCGGGATCGCCACCGGGGCCATGCTTGCGATGGCCCGGATCACGGGCGAAACGGCGCCTTTGCTCTTCACCGCCCTTAACAGCCGCTTTTACAATTACTTTTACGATCAGCCGATGTCGTCGCTGACGGTTCAGATCTACAATTATGCGACAGGCCCTTACGAGGTGGAGCACGCGATGGCGTGGGCGGCGACACTGATCCTTGTCGGCATTATCCTATTCATAAATATTCTGGTCCGATACTTGACCCGAAAGAAGTTCTAAGCCGCATCATCAAAAAATGGAAGGTAAGATAAGCATTACGAATCTGGATTTTTTCTACGGCAAGGCCCAGGCGCTGTACGACATCACTTTGCAGATACCCGAGCATGAGGTGGTTGCGTTTATTGGGCCGTCCGGCTGCGGCAAATCGACGTTTTTGCGAACACTGAACCGCATGAATGACACGATCCCAATCGCAAAGGTAAGCGGCACGGTCGAGATCGACGGCCGGGATATTTATTCTCCGGGTACGGACGTTGTCGCGTTGCGGCGAAAGGTCGGGATGGTCTTTCAAAAATCGAACCCGTTTCCGAAATCGATCTTTGACAACGTCGCATACGGGATCCGGATCAACGGGATCCATTCAAGCCGGTCGGACCTTAGCGAACGTGTCGAAAAGGCGCTCATGGACGCGGCGCTTTGGGATGAAGTAAAGGACCGCTTGAATGCCTCGGCGTTCGGTCTGTCGGGCGGCCAGCAGCAGCGGCTCTGCATTGCACGGGCGCTTGCGGTGCAGCCGGACGTGATCCTGATGGACGAGCCCGCATCGGCGCTCGATCCGATCGCCACTCAAAAGATCGAAGAGCTGGTGGTCGAGCTAAAGCGCCAATATACGATCGTGATCGTAACGCATAACATGCAGCAGGCGGCGCGTGTTTCCGACCGCACAGCCTTTTTTATGCTTGGAAAATTGATCGAGTACAATCCGACCCAGAAGATGTTTACGAATCCGAATGAAAAATTGACGGAAGACTACATTACGGGACGGTTCGGATAGGGTTTTCAGGGGGCTCCGGTCTAAATCCACCTGAATATGTGCTAATTTAATATCAAATGGAACAACGAATTATCGATCTTCAGCTAGATCGCCTTCGGGACAAGATCCTACTTCTCGGCGGCGCCACCGAAGCCGCGCTAAACCGGTCGATGGAGGCACTGGTGAACCGGGACAGTACGCTTGCCCAACGGGTGCTTGACGACGACAAGATCATCAACGAGATGGAGTTGGAGATCGATCGGATGAGCATCGAGATCCTCGCCCTGCAGCAGCCCGCGGCCCACGACCTTCGGTTTGTGATGTCGGTCGCGAAGATCACGCCAATCCTCGAACGGATCGCCGACCACGCGGGCAACATTGCCGAGGCAGCTTTGATCGTTAATAATGAGCCGCAGCTAAAAAACTATGTCGATTTCCCGATAATGGCCCAAACCGCTGCGGATATGCTGCGTGCCGCACTCGATGCCTTTACGAACGAGGATTCCGCAACATCGCGTGAGGTCATCAAGCGCGACAAAGAGATCGACATAAGCTATCATCGTGTCTTTAACGAATTGCTCGAGATGATGATCGAAAACCCTTCGGCGACGACCGGAGCGGCCCATCTGCTGTTTGTCGCGAAACATCTTGAGCGGATCGGCGATTACGTAAAAGACATCTGCGAACTGAACGTTTATCTGCGTGAAGCGGTGTTTATCAAACACAGCCCCGGAACCTAATTACACTATATTTCATACTTTGGAGATCGCCGGAAATGGGATTTAGCTTTTTGCCGAAGGAGGATGAGTAGTTCTCGTTCTTCACTCAAAATGGGGTCGCGGATCGACCATTCCGATGGCCGCCCTCATCGCGGCCCTTTAATAAGGCCTTGTTCTGATCATCGAGAAACTGACCGGGCATATCTGATATCTTGTTTGGCCGGCGATTAACCTGCTCCGCTGGACGACCCATCGCAGCAAGCGAACCGCAATGGCCCCTGCCTATCTGCTTGCGAATTCTGTGTCAAAGCGCAATGATTTTTGTAAGAATCCGGTTCGGTTTCTTTCGACAGCGGACAGGAGAAATACAATGTCAGCCGTACTTGAACAAACAATTCCTCTGGAAGACTTCCTTGTGACGCCGGAAACCGAGATCGCCGAGCGTATCGAGGCGGCTCAAAGCGAACTTGGCGATCGGGTCGTGATCCTCGGTCACCATTACCAGCGCGACGATGTTATCCGCCACGCCGATCTGACCGGCGATTCCTATCAGCTTTCAGTCATGGCGTCGCAGACCGGCGCCGAGTTCATCGTCTTCTGCGGCGTCCATTTTATGGCCGAATCGGCGAATATCCTGGGCCGCCCCGGCCAGCGTGTGATCCTTCCCGATCTCGGTGCGGGCTGCTCGATGGCCGACATGGCGACGATCGATCAGGTTGAGGACGCATGGGAACAACTCCGTGACATCGGTGTGCTCGAATCGAAGGTGGCTCCGATCACGTACATGAACTCGTCCGCTGCGATCAAAGCGTTCTGCGGCCGCAACAAAGGCGTGGTTTGTACATCCTCGAACGCGGTCCCTCTTTTCGACATTTATCTCAAACAGTTCGACAAGATGTTTTTCTTCCCGGACCAGCATTTGGGTAGAAATACCGGTGCGAAATTCGGCATCCCGCTCGACAAAATGGCGCTGTGGAATCCGCACGAAGAATTGGGCGGCAACACTGAAGAGCAGCTTCACGAAGCAAAACTAATATTGTGGCGGGGGCATTGCTCGGTACACGGCCGTTTCAAGCCATGGCACGTCGATAAAGTACGAGAGGAAGTGCCCCGTGTTCAGGTCCTTGTGCACCCCGAATGCATGCGTGAAGTAGTTGAGATAAGCGATCTAGATGGCTCAACCTCTTTTATAATCAAGACGGTCGAAAATGCCCCGAGCGGTTCAAAATGGGCGATCGGGACGGAAGTAAATCTTGTCAATCGCCTGCAGGACCGATTTCCCGACAAGCTGATCCGGCTGCTCGCTCCCGACCTGTGTATGTGCGCAACCATGTACCGCATCGCACCGCAGAATTTGGCGTGGGCGATGGAAAACCTGCAAGGAGGCAATGTTGTTAATGAGATCGTTGTTGAGGAAGAAACGAAGCATTTTGCGAACATCGCGCTTGAGCGGATGATTGATCTGACCGAGAAGAAGAATTAGCCCGCGAATAACGCGAATTGACGCGAATCAAGAAAAATCAAAGTAATTCGCGTTATCATCGCGGGCTAGTTAATTCCGATGGCATTTATCGAAGACAAGCTGCCTGACAACAAGCGGGGCAAATTTTATGTTGACCGGCAGTGTATCGACTGCGATGTTTGCCGCGACACGGCACCGGACAATTTTACCCGCAATGACGAAAACGGCTATTCATATCTTTACAAACAACCGGAGACGGACGAGGAACTCGAACTTTGTGAAGAGGCGATGAATGCCTGTCCGGTCGAGGCGATCGGCGATGACGCAGAAGAAGCTAATTCGACGGCCTCATAACGGTTATTAATTGCATCAAACTGAACTGCTGCCGTCCTTTGGCAGCAAAGTAGCGAAAACTGGGGGGAGCGATCCGATGAAAACTATACTTTTTTCTATTACCTTTTCTATCATCATCTTTGCCGGCGGGGCATTTGGCCAGGTGTCATGGCTTGACCGTCCGCTCGATACCAACTGGAACAACGGCAACGGTATTGTGCCGAACGCTCCGCGAAATAAAGGAGCGATCGAAGGAATTTGCCGTGAGCAGATCCGGACGCCCGAAAGCCTTGCCGACAGGGCCGTAACGCGGGCAGGATGGTTCTTGTTTGGCGCCTCCCAGACATATGGAAACGTAACACTCGTTATGGCCATGGCCGGCGTTGACGGAATGTGCCGACCGAATGATTACAATGCGTTCGTCTTTGTCGCGAACCGGTTCGCCGGAACACTCTCGCCCATCGGGACCGGCGCACGTTCGGACGGGGCGATCGGCCTTGCACACCTGTTTGATCAAAAAAGCATCACTGCGGAGTTCGCACGCTATACCTCAAACGACGCGCTTTGCTGTCCTTCCCAAAAGACGACGGTGGACTATTCGATCACAAGCGGTTCAAGGCCGGTTGTAAAAGTCGACGACCTCAGGACTGAAAAGGAGTGTCGCGATGGCGGCATTGTCGAAACGCAGGATTACGTGGTTTCAGGAACCGTTACC
>JBGTJP010000047.1:0-29891 GCA_041745075.1 Pyrinomonadaceae bacterium
ATTCTGGATGGAGCGGCTAAGCAGTTTGCCCGGCATCGGGTACAATACTTCTTTCGACCCGAAACAATTTTGTGCGATCGGAAATTTTTGGATCGAGGGATTCGACCCGGTAAAGGTCACCGACTATCTGATGGCAAAACATAAAATAATTGCCACGCCGATCCTTCATAAGGAAGTCACCGGTATCCGGATAACCCCAAATATTTTCACGACCTTGCCCGAACTTGACCGCTTTTGCGGCGTCATCGAGAATATGGTTAAGAAAGGAACATCGAAAGCGAACAATTTATGAGCGTAAAAAAGGTCACGCAGCATCCGTCGCAGAACGAATCACTTATATTTGAGAGGTCGCAGACCGGCCGCGTCGGCTATCGTTTGCCGAGACTGGATGTCGAAGAAACTCCCCTTAACGAGATAATTCCCGCCGATCTCCAGCGTGCCGACGATTTGAACGGCGTGCCCGAGGTTTCGGAAGTCGATGTTATCAGGCACTTTACGCGAATCTCGACGTGGAATTATTCGATCGATCTGGGAATGTACCCGCTCGGTTCATGCACGATGAAATATAATTCGCGCCTGAATGAAAAGGTCGCGCGGATCGCCGGATACACAAATCTTCATCCGCTTGCCCCTGAAGAAGAGTCTCAAGGCGCCTTGGAATTGATATATCGATTGCAGGAAGACCTATCCGAAATAACCGGCCTTGCAGGTGTTTCGCTTCAGCCGGCGGCGGGAGCGCAGGGCGAAATGACCGGTGTAATGCTCATCCGGGCTTTTCTTGACCAACGGGACGGACCGGCATCGAAAGACCGCCGGGTTATGCTTATCCCTGATTCGGCCCATGGTACGAATCCGGCCTCCGCCGCACTCGCCGGATTCTCGGTCAAAACGATCCGCTCGACCGCCGAAGGCCTGACCGACATGGAGCATCTAAAACAGCTCTGCGACGAAGGCGGTATTGCCGGATTGATGCTCACCAATCCAAATACGGTCGGCATCTTCGAAACAAATATCACGGAAATTTGCGACACGATCCACGCCGCGGGCGGCCTCGTCTATATGGACGGTGCAAATATGAATGCACTTGTCGGCGTAGCCCGCCCCGGAGATATGGGCGTCGATGTCATTCATCTAAATCTTCACAAAACCTTCTCGACGCCCCACGGTGGAGGCGGCCCGGGCTGCGGCCCGTGCTGCTGCACAGAAGAGCTTGCCCAATTTCTTCCGGTTCCGAGAATCGTGTCGGAACCTCTTGCGTCAGCGGGCGGCCAAACTCGTTACCGTCTTGATTACAAATTTCCAAATTCCATCGGCCGCGTAAAAGCTTTCCACGGTAATTTCGGAATGATGATCCGGGCCCTTTCATACATATACACCCACGGAGCCGAAGGTTTGAAAGAGGCTACCGAAACCGCCGTGCTCAACGCCCGGTATTTGGCGGAAAACTTAAAGGACACGTTCCACAAACCCTATGATTCGGACTGCATGCACGAAGCGATATTTTCGCATAAAAACCAATCCCGCACCGGCGTGCATACGCTGGACATAGCAAAACGCCTGATCGATTACGGCTTTCATCCACCGACCATATACTTCCCTCTCGTTGTGGAAGGCGCAATGCTGATCGAACCTACCGAATCGGTCGGCCGTCAGGATCTCGACGCCTTTGTCGAAGCAATGAAGGACATCGACCGCGAAGCGCAGGAAAACCCACAGCTCGTCATCGACGCCCCGCACTCCACCCGCATCGGCCGCCTCGACGAAGCCGCCGCCGCCAGAAAACCGG
Organism: Pyrinomonadaceae bacterium; assembly: GCA_041745075.1. Lineage (GTDB taxonomy): Bacteria > Acidobacteriota > Blastocatellia > Pyrinomonadales > Pyrinomonadaceae > OLB17. The sequence goes on from JBGTJP010000047.1 coordinate 1,787, forward strand.
TCCTGAGATGGAAGGAAGATATGGAAACTTTGTCAAAATCAGCGTAAATTGCCGCAAGCCCGCACGTTAGTAAGGGCGTAATACTCAACCAAAGCCGCAAAAAGGCGCAGGATACACAAAAAGAAAACCTATCTCTTTCTTTTTGAGTTTTCTGCGCCTTTTGGCGGCTATAAAAAATTCCCAATACAAAAACCCGCGGACTTTGCGAGCGGAGCGGAATGACTGATTCCGGATCATTCCCTTTTACTCGCACTGGTCCGCGGGCCGATTGTCGGAAAGCTATGTGTTAAGGAGGTGTGCGAATGAGTGTTTCCCGTATCACCCGCTATTTTTTTTCATAGCTCACTGACAAAACTTTTCTTTATTACGACACCGTCACCGGATAATTTGCCGAATAATTTCCGAACTCTTCATTCTTTTTAATAAAGACAGCTCGGATGACACCTTTTTCCGGAGCATTCGGTGTCGCGGGTGTAATTTGGAAACCGCCGGGCGTATTCGTCAGGAACGCAACGGTCGTAAAGTCCGCCCCATTCCGCGAATACTCCACCTTCAGAGCGTCCATGCCCTGCATACTTCCCGAAAGGTTCACCCAATATCCCGTCGAGGTCCATGCTCTCAATTCCGGCGTCATCGAACCCGGTGCGGGCCGCTGCGCTTCTGCCCCCGACTATCCCAAGGTCTTCCCCGATGGCGACCGTATAACCCGGCGATGCCACGATCTGTTCCCGCAGCTTCACAAATTGCGTCAGCGATCCCAATTTATAAACCACCGCTCCTATCACAGGAAAAACAGGTGCCGCCGGTGCCGTCGTACCGACCGGCTCACCCGTCAAAACAGAGTCGCGCCATTGCGTCACCGCCTGCATCGTCGTTTTGCATTGCTCGGTCACATTAATTGCTCCGATGATCGCTTCGCACAGGTCCTGAGCGGCCCCAACCTGCACCGGCGTCATCCCAAGCGCAGTCGCATAACCGTCTATCTTCGTCAAAAAGTTCTGCATCAGAACAAGCAGCTCCGACTTAGCTGTCGGCTGCCACGGTCTTCTAGCCATGATCTTTATATCTCCTAATTTTTTGATTTAAGATTTGCGGAAGCCAGGCCAGGACGGCCACAGGAAGGAACCACTTTTTTCAGCGGCTTTTTTTAGTCTGCCCCAAAACTTCTGGGAGCATCCGGCAGATCCAAAAATATTATAATCAGAACCCAAAAACCTCGTCAATACTTTTTTTCACCCAACAAACCACCCAGAACCTCCATTTTTACTGACCCGCAGCAATCGGCCAAAAATTATTTTTCCGGCGACCTCAAGAAATTCCCCAGGAAACCAAATTATTGCGATCTGAGGTGTATATGTTAATGTTAGAAACGAATCTGCGAATGAGCAGCAGTGACACTGGATTCTATCTTTCCTGTCGACGAATTAGGGAGAGCAGATAAGCTTAAAAATAACTCCGTTAATCGAGCACATTCCGTCCACATAGTGAAGCAGCGAATGAATCTTATTATCGGGGTCTGCTTCTAACTTCGCTTTGGATATTCCCGGCTGAACGATCCAGCATTCTTTTCGAAATGCCCATTCCTTAAAGATCGAACTAAAGGACCTGACAAAGTCGTCATATGGCTCGGTCGTAGTTATTTTCCCGTGAATTCGAACGAGTGTATCATCCGCGTATGAATCGAAGGCAAAGTAACGCAGATTCTTGACGGCCTGCGAGCAGACAATATGGAGATCGCTCACTCTTATTGCGGGATCATCATCTCCCGAAGCCTTCGCATGAGAGAGAATCAGAGCGTCGTAGAAGCAAATCAGATGATCGGCAACTTCACCTGCTCCGTCATCTCGAATAATATATTTGGGCTTTTCCAATTTAACTACCTGTTCAATCTTGCTTAGAATTGTGATCTTTCCGGCTGGAAGGCCTATCTCTTTTGCTTCTCGGGTAATGAGAACATCTCCCCAAGTAGCGATGTATGTTTCGTCGCACTTTATGAACGGTGCCTTGAATCGATTATCCTCCGTAAAATCTCCATTTCTGAATGCTCGTCCCTCCGTGAATAAGAACGTGAAGCCAACTCCTTTATTCAGGTAGGCGCTAAGGTTTATCTTGTTCGAATGCTCATCCCCTTCGTCGTTCACGAGGATTACTTTGACTTCGTCATCTTCTCCAGTTCCAAAAGTAAAGGTTTTTTCGGTATCATCATAAGTAAACTCATAGTCGACCGTCACTTCTTTCGCCAAAGAAGGCAAAAGAGTAATGCGAATCTTATTGTCTTCGTCAAGTACTAGGTCCGCCGACCAATCGCCATAATCCTGATCCTTATGTTCTAATCGGATTGTCTTCTCATCAGAATACCCACTAAGGTTAAATGCGACGATTTCGGACGGTTCAACTTTAAATGGCTCAATTTCATTTACGAGGACGGAAAGTTTTTCGACTGTGGGATCCTGATCAAGAGTTTCCGCCAACGTCTCACATTCTTCCTTGAATTTGTCTATGTTCTCAACAAAGCCTTTCCAAACCTTTCTCTTGCTTGCCGAGGCACCAACAGGCTTCGATTTATTCCCGAGATCTCGCCCCTGGAAATAGCTCATTGCGTAGCCGGAGTCGACACCGACCGAAAGATTGTTGATTACGTCCGGGCTGTAATAGGCTTTTCCGTCAGGGGCAATTCCCCCGGCTCCGTAAACGTTGTCAATCGCAATTGCGTTAAGCTTCAAATCAAGATTATTCAGAACGCGCTTTATTCGAACCGCGTTAACTAGCTTCGGCGGCCGCGTTCTCTCTAACTTGATTGCATCACTGACGCGCGCAGCTAAAATTTTGCAGCTTGAGTGGACGAAAAGGTACGAGCCTATTGTAAAAAGGACTAGCAGGTCGTATTCGCGGTTCTTCAGGTCGGCTTCTAGTCCTTTTCCTGCCTCGATCCTAAACCATGATGGATACTGAATGTGCTGATAATACTCTACGCGAAGATCAACCTCGTCCTGAAGGGTTTCTTGTTTCTTAAACTTGCTATAGCTCTTCGCATTCTTTGAATTAATGTAAGTAACGATCTTTTTTGCTAGAGCTTTTAGATTAAAGCCATCTTCGATCGAATAAACGAGAACTTGAAAATACGGTTTAACATTTTCGGCAGTAATAGGCATGGGCGTACGATTCTTGTTTATTTCCCAGACTTCGTCCGGTTGTCGTTTTTACATAAAAGCTGGCAATTTTCTGCTGATGTTTTCCCACCTTCGTGCCAGGGAGTTATATGGTCAGCTTCCATTCCCGCGAGTTCAAAATGTTCGCCGCATTTTACGCAGATTCCTTTTTGGCGCTCGTAGGCCTCGCGCTTTTGGTTATCTGTGAAGGCTCGGATATTCAAGTACTTTTCATTGCGCCTTAGAACATATGAATAGATGCCAGGCTTCTTAGTTACATCTTCATCCATCATTAACTTTGTTATCTCAGCGTCTAGTTTATCGGTGTCGAAGGGCTGTTCCTTGAATTCATTGTAAAGGCTGCCCCAATCCAAACCCTTCATTTCCTTGCGGTATTCGGGGAACGTAGCCTTTACCCAATTTATTACGCTTTGGAAGTAATGCCACAAAGCACTCGCGTTCTCGGTGTGCTGATTCTGCGCCATATATTCTTCGACCTTGTTCGAAGATATCCACTCGATCGCTGTCTCCAAATAATCCTGACGGATCGGACTGCCGTTTAGGTAATTACTCGCGAGTCCGTATGCAGGACAGCCATTCTTGCTGAAATATCTTTTGGCGTCCGTTACCCACGGGCCGGAATAGACTGCGTTGCGCAGTTCCTGATCGGTTAGTTTCTCGCCAGCGATGTTGATCGTCCTGAACCATTCCAGCTTTTCGCTGTCGGTGCCGGAGCAGAGATAGACCATCAGCTTGTAATTTAGTATCTGGTCTTTCTTATCGTCTTGCAGATTGTGGATATAAAGCTGCTCGAATGAAAAATCTCCCGCGACATACTGGCAAAGCGAGATCGTTCGCTGTTGTCCGTCGATCACCTCGTAGTTTCCGTCCTCACGCACGGCCCAATACATTACGTTCAGCGGAAAATCTTTACGAACCGTGTCGATAACGGCGTCACGCTGCTTGTCCTTGTAAATAAACTCCCTCTGATACGGCGGACGAATATCGAGCTTCCCACCAAAACCGACAACACCGGCTTCATTGTTATCTTGATAACCTTCCGTCAGTTCCTTGACCGTAATTTCTTTGAGTTCGATTTTCATTTTGCCTTGGGTAGCACGCCTTCATTGATCGTTATTCGGTTGATGTCGGTAAAAACGCACAGATTAACCGACGCACGTTTACCGGCGGTTGTCGAACGGTTGTAACTGTTCAACTTTGCCAAAGCTTGGCCGAGACCAAAGTGTAGTTTCAATGCTTCTTCAAAGGACATGTGAATATTCAACGCTCTAGGCGAACCAGGTTTCGGTTCCGGGCTTATCCGAGCGATATCGAGTGTTCCAAATGTTCTCTTTGTTTTTATTTCTGCTGCCATGTGTTCCTCCAGTTTTATTACTTAGTATCCCGCTGTTTACGATAGCGGATAAGGATACGTGCATATTTCCGCTTTCCGTCAATATATCCCCGATCGATTTTACCGCCCCAATCGGGCTTCACAATTTCGGGAAGCAATCCCTGCTTAACCTCATAGTCTGACCCAACGATTTCGAACTGTTCAGGATTGTATTTATCGAGGAAAGTAATCGGAACTCCCATCACTCCTTCGTAACCAATCGGAATATCCGCTACTTTCCCAACTTCGATTGCAAAGTAATTGTCGTATTCCGGATATTCCTCTGGATGGTAATTTTTGTAAGGAATCAAATATTCGTGTCTTTTCGCGATATCCAGATTAGTAAACCAACAGGCGTTACCCAAACTACGCCAATTTGTTCCGTCGGCATCTCTCCAACTTCTAACTTCTCTCATTTCATAGTCGTCAGGAACAATAAACGCCACGGGATGCGAATAGCCCAACCAGACTTTGTTCTCTCGAATCAAACCGAAAACTTCTTTGTAAGTAATCGCATTTTGACTACCGATTATCAAGAATTTTCTGTTCTTTTCTACTGCCTGTGAAACATATTCACCAAACAGCGAGAACGGCGGATTCGTTACGACAATATCGGCTTGTTTTAGCAGCTCGATACATTCGTCGCTGCGAAAATCGCCGTCGCCGTTTAAATGAATTATTCCGATCTCTTCGGGATCGGGAACTTTATTGCCGTCTCTGTCGCCGTTGTATTCCAGATAGATCGCGCTCTCCGAGTTGTGTTCGCTAAAAAGATCGCGGTTTTGGTTCTTGTAACAGGTTGTAATGAGTTTCTTTAATCCGAGATCTTCAAAATTATGCGAGAAATAGTGAAAGAAGTTACTCACGCGCGGATCGTCGCAATTGCAGAGAACAACCTTGCCTTTGAAATGATCTTTGTAATGCTTTAGCTCTTTTTCAATATCAGAAAGCTGAGTGTAAAACTCATCCTTCTTAGAACTCTTCGCGGCGTGCAAATTTCTATTTAGCGATGTGTTCTCGGGCATCTTTGCGGCTTTGCTTTCCAAAGCTTCTTTTCTAGTTCTTCTTCTGGCTTTAGGAGTTCTGACCCTTCGTCGTGACGAGATTTTAGCCCAATATAAAGAAATTTTCCATTCCTCCGGTTTTGAGATTGATATTTTGGGTTCCGGAAGTGTTTAAGGACTTTATTGAAGCGTTCCGGTAATTTATTTGTTTGCGGAAGTCATTTTTGACAGTGCGGAAGTGAATTATTTGTTTGCGTAGGTCTTTTTTGAGGTTGCGGAAGGGGCTTATTTGGTTGCGTAGGTCTTTTTTGAGGTTGCGCGAGGGACTGATTTGTTTGCGGAAGTCTTTTTCGACGTTGCGAGAGAGACATATTTGTTAGCGCGGGTGGCTTATTTGGTTGCGTAGGTCATTTAAATGATCGTTTGGGAGACTTAATTGGTTGTTTCGGTGGGTTCAGAGGGGCAGGAGGGTTTTTGTGACTTTTGCCCAGGCGGTTCGGGTATTTTCAAAGGTTTGGAAGTGGCGTTTTACGTTGCGGTCGTAACGTTTTAGTTCGGTTTGGATCTGTTCGAACTGCGGGGTGTCGAAATATTTGCACAGCTTTGGAACGACCGAATCGAGCTTTCGCGTCATGTCCTCGATTACCGCATCGTATTCCTCGGGCTGGGTAATGTAAGTCAGCAGAGGTTTATATCTTATCCAGCCGATCGACGCTTTTACAAAACGCTGGCGAACGGGCAGCGAGCGGGCGTCGATGCCGCCAAGTTCAAGCGGCAGAACGCCGTTCAAAAGATTTTTGTATTCAAGAAACGCGTCGTGAAATGTGTAGCACGGAACTTTGACCACCTTATGGCCGGTCAATGTCGTACTCATAAACGCATCTTCTCCGCGGGCGTGCGGCGGGTTGTAAAATGCCGGAAGGCTTTTCAGCCGTTCGAGATTAAAGCAAAGATTTGCACCCGAGATAAACTTCATCCCGTTTATTTCCTTTACCTCAGATGTTTTTCCGTTATCGATCGTCGCGGCGTCGGCAAAGGTGACGCCGTTGTTCCCGATCGTCGTGCGTTTGACGCTTTCCCACGTGATTATGTCGTTGCTTGTGGCCTCGACAAAGTTGCGAAAATCGCGCTCGGTCAACACGTCGTTAAACTCGATCTTCGGCAGCGGCGAAATGTATCCGCAGTGATGGCCGTGCGTTATATCGGCACCGCCGCCGTGTTTCAAATGTGTGCCAAGCACGCTTTGCCCCATCCAAACAAGGTTATTCGCCTTGTTCTTAACGACGGCCACGGGATATTCGTCGTCATCGATGAACAAAAGCCGGTCCATCTTCTTTTTCGCCGCAAAATAGAGGGCCGCGTTGCGTTTTTTGGCATAGCCTTCGCCAAAAAGAAGCTCGCCTTCCGCCGCGTCGATCACACCGTCGCCGATCAACCGGTCGCGTTCTTCTTTTAGCGCTTTCCCGCCATAAAAATTGATCGAATCGACCATCCCCGACAGTTCCGGCGGGATGTTCTTATAATCGGCGGGTTCGGTCTTAAAGTAATTTAGATCGTAAACAACGAAAAGATGAAGCCGGACCTGCTTGTCCTCGATCAGGCCGTGTTCAAGCCAGTTATTGATATAAGAGCGAAGCACATTTTGGAAATGCTTCCGCCCGGTGACAAAAGCGATCCCGACATTTAGCGGCATTTTTTTAATATAGCACGAGCAGATCGGGCGGGATAAAAAGGCGCAATGGCGTTTCCGCCGGACCTTTGTGACCTTTTTGTCCTACCTTCGTGCTCTTCGTCTTAAAAAAACATAAACACGAAGGACACAAAGGGCGGACACGAAGTTTACGGAGAAAGAGAAACCGCAGACTCGATACCACATCAGTGGAGAGATCGGTTTTCTTTCAGTTAGTGATAAGTGATCGGCTTTGTCATCCGCAGCATTCCGGCTTTCTATTTTCCGGCTTTTCGTCTATATTGACGGGAAATAAAAGGAGAATTTCAGCATGTTAAAAAAGATACTGATCGCGGTAGGTGTGCTGCTTGTTTTGGGAATAGTCGGGATCGTTGCTGCGGTGATGCTCACGCCGACCGATTTTAAGGTCGAGCGTGAAGTTACTATCAACCGGCCAAAGGACGAGGTTTTCGCGTATTTGAAGATGCTAAAGAACCAAAACGATTGGGGGCCGTGGAACCAAAAAGATCGTGGAATGAAACAGGAGTTCAAGGGCACCGACGGAACGGTCGGATTTACCGTGAGTTGGGATAGCGAAAACAGCGAGGTCGGTGCGGGCGAGCAGGAGATAAAGAAAATTGTCCCGGGCGAACGCGTTGAAACCGAGATCAGATTTAAGCGCCCGTTTGAATCGAAAAGCGATGCCTATCTGACCACGGAAGCACTTGGCGAAAACCAAACGAAGGTAAAATGGGGCTTTTCGGGAGCGATGCCGCGGCCGATGAATTTGATGCTGTTGGTTATGGATATGGACAAGGCCGTCGGCAAAGATTTTGAAGACGGCCTGGCGACCCTGAAAGCAAATCTCGAAAAACAATAAGCATGGCGTTTGACGAAGAACTCGGCCGCCGCATCGCGGGCCTGCTCAGCAGCGACGGGATCGATTTTACCGAAAAGAAAATGTTCGGCGGACTCGCGTTTATGATCAATGACAAGATGTGCGCCGGCGTCATCAAAAACGACATGATGGTGCGCGTGCTCGATGAAAAGTTTGCCGATGTTCTGAAATTGCCAAACGCCCGCCAAATGGACTTTACCGGAAGACCGATGAAGGGTTTTGTTTACGTCGATCATTCCGGGCTAAAAGATAGTGAGCTGCGCAAATGGCTTGCGTACGGCATCGAATTTGGGAAATACGGTGTCGTTAAAAGCAAAAAGAAAACCGGCTGAGATCCGTCCTTCGGTTCCGCAAAAAGATCATTGATCCCGACCGCGAAATGTCATGTTTAATCGCGGGATGGGCGCGTTCATAAAAATGAATGGGCGTCGTCAAATCGGTGGTATAATAAATGAAGATCAACCGGCCCGAATGAAATCGATATAAAAACTCGTCGCCTGGCTTAAGGAGTCTTTCGACCTTTTCGGGCTGGATCTGAGGAGGCAGAATGTTCACCCGACCCCTTTTAATTTTATTGTTTGGCTGTTTGCTGCTGACCGCCGGGACGGCTTGGCGGACGAGCGCGAAACAAGCCCCATTCCGATCATTTAATTCCGCGACTCACGCGGCGGCACAACCCACGCCTGTCGAGAAAGCATTCCTTTATAAAGGTATCGCCATCGGCACGCTTACCGACGACGTTCGAAGCAAGCTTGGCGACCCAAAAGACAAGACGGACGCCCAGGACCTTTACATTTTCAACGACGATGAATCGGCCCAGTTTCTTTACGGCCCCGACCACAAAGTTACGGCGATCATGATCACGTTTTCAGGGAAACTGTCCGAAGCGCCAAAGCCCAAAGATGTGTTTGGCGAAGACGTGCCGGCAAAAGCCGACGGCGGCGTTTTCAAAATGGTCCGCTACCCGAAGCTGGGATATTGGATATCTTACAATAAGATAGTCGGAGATAACTCCATCATCAGCATCGCGATGCAGAAACTGTAAGCGAAGTACAGAGGCCCTCGATAGTATAGAAGCCGATTACGTTGCAGAGGCCCCCGCGTTACCAAGGTCGTATCATCCAGCGTTGAGCATTAAGCCCTTGCTGACGCGCAGGCTTCTGCACCTTTCCCGCCCCGCCCGCGACTTCACCAGATTTGTCTCGACCGCTTTTATCGTTTAGAATTTCCGCATCTGATCCGCAATAAAGCGTGCCCTGTTTCGGGGCCGAACTGCATATGACACAAATCGGAATTCCCAAAGAGATACACCCCGGAGAAAAGCGCGTTGCGGCAACGCCGCAAACTATATTAAAGCTCAAAAAGCTTGGTTTTGACGTCACCGTCCAGGCCGGTGCCGGCGATGCAATAAATGCGAGCGACGCCGAGTATCAGGAGGCGGGCGCTTCGATCGTTGACGGTGCGGCGGAACTTTGGGCAGCGTCCGACGTTGTGATAAAGGTGCGCCCGCCCGAGGACAGCGAGACCGACCTTTTGCGCGAGGGCGGTTGGCTGGTCGGGTTTATATGGCCCGGCCAAAATCGCGAGATCGTGGATCGGATGGCAAAGAAAAAGGCTACGGTTTTTGCCATGGACAGTGTTCCGCGGATCACCAGGGCACAGAAAATGGACACGCTGTCCGCGATGGCGAACATCGCCGGTTACCGTGCCATCATCGAGGCCGCAAATAATTTCCCGCGTTTTTTTACCGGCCAAATAACCGCCGCAGGACGCATCGACCCGGCAAAAGTTCTCGTGATAGGAGCCGGTGTCGCGGGCCTGTCCGCGATCGGGGCCGCCAATGGTTTAGGCGCGATCGTCCGTGCTTTTGATCCGCGCGGTGCGACAAAAGATCAGGTCGCTTCGATGGGTGCGGAGTTCCTTGAACTAGATATAAAGGAAGAGGGCGAAGGCAAGGGCGGCTATGCGAAGGAAATGTCCGATTCATTTCTAAAAGCCGAGATGGCGCTTTTTGCCCAGCAGGCGATGAAAGTAGATATCATCGTCACGACGGCATTGATACCCGGCAAACCGGCACCAAAACTGATCACAAAAGGAATGGTGGAGTCGATGAAACCCGGCTCGGTCATCGTCGATCTTGCTGCGGAACAAGGCGGAAACTGCGCCCTGACCGAACCGGGAAAGATCGCCCATCATAAAGGCGTCACCATCATCGGTTACACAGATCTGCCATCGCGAATGGCAAGTATGTCCAGCCAACTTTACGGCTCGACCGTCACTGCCCTTCTCGAAGAACTGATCGAGAAGTCAGAACCGGAAGCGGCAGCTCCCGGCCTAGGTGCAGATCCTGCAGTTGCCGCGAATGTCGCTCCCGCCGCTCGGCTTCACGTCGATCTCGAAGATGAAGTGATCCGCGGTGCCATCGTCCTTCACGAAGGCAAAATGATGTGGCCGCCGCCCTTGCCGCCCGCTCCGCCGGAACCGGGTGTGCCGACAAAAAGTTCTGCCAGCGTGGCCGTCGCCGCCAAAGCTGCCTCTGGCGGTCACGGAGCCGACGACGGCAAAGGTATTAATCCGATATTTCTCGCCGTGATCGGCCTGGTCCTGCTCGGCCTTGGCTTTCTTGTACCGATCGAAGCGACCCAGGCGAAGGGAAATCTGCTCAGCCACCTGACGGTCTTTATCCTGGCAGTTTTTGTTGGCTTCCAGGTCGTCTGGAACGTAAAACCGGCGCTCCACACACCCCTGATGTCCGTCACAAACGCCATCAGCGGAATTATTTTAGTCGGCGGAATGCTCCAACTCTCCGGAAATTTGTCCCTAACCACCATCCTCGGCGCCATCGCCGTCCTAATTGCCACGATCAACATCGTCGGCGGATTTATGGTGACGAATCGGATGCTGGCGATGTTTAGGAAGTGAGCGGGGAAAAGAAAACGAAACAGAAGTGGCCCTGGCTTGGTCTCTCCCTAATGTTTTTCTTCGGTCCTCCCCTGTTCGTGGCCATGGTACCGTTTGCGAATCCGCTTTCGGATCCGCTTATTGCAATGTGCCCTGGCTTCTTGGTTCTGCTTGGCTTTGTTGTCTCAGTACTTACGTTCGCACGCTGGTACCGACTAAAAACGGAGGGCTCTGATACAAAAATCGATTTTCGGGAATGAGACTTGGCTTGTATAAATTGCCACTAGCTTTAGCTAGTGGATAAGAAGACAACCAGAACGAGGCTTTAGCCCAATTTCTGAAAAGGAAAATTCCTTTTGACTTTAGCCTAAACAACCTTTTGGGCTAAAGCCCGGGTAACTTTATATTAAGCTGTCCTCCACCTAAAGGTGGAGGCAATTTAAGACCATAGAATAAAGAAAGCCATTTCCTTGTGGCTTAGCCAAATCAACTTATGCCGTGGGTTCAAGTCTGGCTACATTTCGTTTGGTCAACAAAAGACAGGCATCCTTATCTGACAGATGAAATTCGCGTGAAGGTATTTGAGCACATAAGAAAGAACGCCCGTGAAAAAGGTATTCACATGGATTTCATAAACGGATATCTCGAACATGTTCATTGCCTGATCTCGCTGGGGACGGACCAAACCCTGGAGAAGATCATGCAGCTAATTAAAGGCGAATCATCATTTTGGATAAACAAGAACAAGCTGACCAAAACTAAATTCGCTTGGCAGGATGAGTATTTTGTAGTGTCAGTAAATGAATCCAGTCTGCCGAGCGTCAGAAGATACATCGCTAATCAGGAAGAGCATCACAAAAGGACCAGCTTTGATGATGAGTTTGAAAATTTTCTCAAGCGCGCAGGATTTCAGAAGTACAAGGACTCTTCGAATTGAGCATTGTGCTAAAGCAATAAGGAAATGCTTTTTTCTGAATTTCGGCTAAAGCCTGATTTTTGATTTGATTTGTTTCCACTAGCTGAAGCTAGTGGCAATTTACATGCAGCCGAAGCCATGCAATTTAAGTGCAGCTTACGCTAGCGGCAATTTTAATGAAAACCAGCCTTATCACAGTTGCATACATCGCCGCGAGTGCGTTGTTTATTTTGAGCCTTGGGGGCCTGTCGAAGCAGGAGACGGCCCGGCGGGGGAATTGGTACGGGATCATCGGGATGCTGATCGCGCTTGCGGCGACGGTGGCCGCGATCGAGCCGGCCGGGTACGTCACTTTGGCGGCGGTGCTGATACCTGGTGCGTTGATCGGGGCGGCGCTGGCTTCGCGGGTGCAAATGACCTCGATGCCGGAGCTTGTGGCCATCCTGCACAGCTTTGTCGGATTGGCCGCGGTGCTTGTCGGGTTTGCGACCTATCTCGGGCCGCATACGAATATGACAGCCGCCGAGAAAAACTTGCACTCGGCCGAAGTCTTCATCGGCGTCTGTATCGGCTCGATCACGTTTACCGGCTCGGTCATCGCGTTTCTCAAACTGCGCGGTTCGATGAGCGGCAAACCGCTGCTTCTGCCAGCCCGGCATTTGATAAATATCATAATGCTGCTGATCACGATCGGCCTCAGTGCGGCATTTTTTATGTCGCCGAATGAGGCTACGGGGCAATGGCCTCTGCTGATCGCGACCGTTGTGACCGGAATTTTGGGCATCCACTTCATTATGGCGATCGGCGGTGCCGATATGCCGGTGGTAGTCTCAATGCTAAACAGCTACTCGGGCTGGGCCGCAAGTGCCGCCGGGTTTATGCTCTCTAACGACCTGCTTATTATTACCGGTGCTCTTGTAGGCTCAAGCGGCGCGATTCTCAGCTACATTATGTGCCGCGGGATGAACCGCTCCTTTGTCAGCGTGATGCTCGGCGGTTTCGGTACCGAGGGCGGGACGCCATCGACGGCTGCGGGTTCGGCTCCCGCTGGCGAGGTGCGTTCGGTCGATGCCGAAAACGCCGCGTCGATGCTGCAGCAATCGAAAAAGATAATCATTATTCCCGGCTACGGACTCGCCGTCGCTCAGGCACAGCACTCGCTTGCCGAGGTCGTCAAGATCCTCAAGGAAGGCGGCACCGAGGTCAAATTCGCGATCCATCCCGTCGCCGGCCGTCTGCCCGGGCATATGAACGTCCTGCTAGCCGAAGCCAGCATTCCCTACGACATCGTCTTTGAAATGGATGAGATAAACGACGAATTCAACGGCACCGATGTGGCCTGGGTCATAGGCGCCAACGACATCGTCAACCCGTCGGCATTGGACGATCCCGCAAGCCCGATCGCCGGCATGCCCGTCCTCCACGTCTGGGAAGCCCGCGACGTGATAGTAATGAAACGCGGCATGGCCAGCGGCTACGCCGGCGTGGATAACCCGCTGTTCTATAAGGAAAATACCTTGATGCTGTTCGGGGACGCGAAGAAGGTGGTGGATGAAATATTGACCGCGATGCGAGCCTAGTGTCCGTGAGTTAGCAAGGGGTTAATGCGAACGTGCCTGTAAGCCCTTGCTAACTCGCGGGCTTCTGCATTATGATTCACCCCAAAAACCGGAGGTCTTTATGAGCACTGCAACATCATCTGAAATGGAATCTCTTAAATCGAAGCTTAAAACCACCTGGGAAGCGGGGGATTTTTCTGAAATAGCTAAACACATTCAAACTGCGGCCGAAGATTTTGTCGGACGGTTGAACATTACGCCCGGCACGAAAGTTCTGGACGTTGCATGCGGCAGCGGAAATTTGGCGGTGGTTGCGGCGGCCAGTGGTGCGGACGTGACCGGGCTCGACCTTGCCGATAACCTTGTTGAGGCGGCTAAAAAACGGGCCGAGGCAGCTGGGCTGACCGTCAAATTCGAACAGGGCGACGCCGAGGCAATGCCGTATGCAGACAATTCTTTCGACGTTGTGATGACCATGTACGGAGCTATGTTCGCCCCGCGGCCCGACGTGACGGCATCTGAGCTGGTCCGCGTCTGCAAACCCGGCGGCACCATCGCGATGGCAAACTGGACGCCAACGGGATTCGCAGGACAGATGTTCAAACTGGCCACTAAATATCTGCCGCCGCCTGATATGCCGCCGCCCGTGCTTTGGGGAATTCCCGATACGGTCCGGGAACGGTTCGGCGACCGCGTTACAGATCTTCGTATGACGCCGCGGATGGCCGAATTCGAATACGAGATCTCACCGGCCGAGGTAGTAGAGCTTTTTCGGACCTATTTCGGCCCGACCATAATGGCCTTCAAGGCGATCCCGCCCGAAAACCACGAGGCATACCGAAGCGATCTGGAATCACTCTGGAAAGAGCACAACAAATCTGACGGAGATAACACGAGTGTAAGCAGCGAATACCTTGAAGTTATCGCAAACAAGGCATAGCCGTATGATAGTTTGAAAAAAGTCAGGCGTTTGCATCTTTTGGCAATTCCATTAGGGCCAGGCGTTTGACAACCTTTCCTTTTTCCAGGTGCTCCTCGACGATCTCGGGAACGTCATCGGCGGTCACTTGTCCATAAAGCGTCCCGTCAGGATAAACCATCACGGCGGTTCCCACCGAGCAAAATCCGATCGAACCGCAGTCCGTCAGCAATATTTCGCCCATCGGATTGCGGCCTTTCGATTCTTTCCCTTGCCTGAGGCCTTTTTCTTCGAGAATGCGTGTAAACTCGGCCTTTACTTCGGCACTGCCGACAGCGGCGCACGATTTTCCGTTGCACACAAACACTTGCCGCCGTATCGGAGCCTTTAACATCGGTGCCAGCTTTTTCAGTTGGTCGCGGTCGGTGATGAATTTCTTTTCGGACATTACTCTTATTTTGCCACGAACCGCCCCCGAATGGCATCGAAGAGACTTGCGTTTATGGTAGAATTTCACTTCGAAATCGTATTGGTTTCGTATTTTTGATGGCAGTTGGCATTATCATTCACATTTCGGTCGGGTCGGAAAAGCGGACCGAATTTTTCTCGGAACCCCGGTTGATCATCGGTTCGGATGAGAATTGCGATCTTCAAATTCACACTCAGCAGATTGATTCCGTTGGAATGTGGCTCGAATTGGAGAACAGCGATGGTGTGTTCCGCGTAACCAGGTTCGACCCTACCCTCGCCTTTACTATAAACGACAAACCGATCCGACGGTTTATTGCCATCTCCGACGGTGACAATCTGCATATTGAAAAGACCGACATTTCGTTCTCGTTCTTTTCGCTGTCCGAAAAACCTACGCTGATCACCACCAACCGCGATCAGCCGCACATCGCTCAGTTTATTGAGGAAGCGGCGCTTGAATCGGCGGTCTCGCCCAAGCGTGATGATGCGAAAGCGTTTTTACGGGAGTTCACCCGTGAACTGTCGCGCGAGGTAACTGTTGCAACAAAGTTGATCGTGCTTGTCTTGGCCATCGGATTTATATCGGGAGTTTTGTATCTTGGCTACGCCGTTAACAGAGAGCTGAGAGAGGGCCGCGAGTTGGCCGAACGGCAGGCGGGAACTATCGAGCGTTTGGAAAAGCAACTCGGCACGACCAGTGAGCAGCTTACCGAGATCGATAAATCGAACAAAGATATGCTCAAGACCGTGTCGCTTGCCCAGAACGTACGGGTCGATTACGGCAACGGCGTTTGCTTGATCATTGGGGTTTATGATCTTGTTGACCGCCGCAGCGGGCGGCCGCTGCGATACCCTGACGCTCAGGCATACCGGACCGAACCGTTCGAACAGACCCCGTCCGAGGACCCAGCCCGCCAGCCGGGAGCAGTTGTCGGCCTGACTACCGAGGGGTCTGGAAGCCCCGTAGAATACGACTTTATCGGCACCGGTTTTCACGTCGGTGGTGGATATATTGTGACCAACCGCCACGTTCTTCAGCCATGGACGGAAGACGATGTCGTGAAACAGATGATGGCGTCATCTAATGGCCGGGCCCGGCTTAAACGCCTGGTGATCTATTTTCCCAACCACCCGCAGCCCTACCCGCTCAAGGTCCGTGAATTAGGCAGTCGCGAAGATGTTGCCGTTGCCTCCATCGACGCCGACTCGCTGCCGGATGATGTTCCGGTCCTGCCGCTTGAGACCGATTCCGAAGCTTCGACCATTGGAAAGACCGTCGTCACGATCGGCTATCCAAGCGGCCCTGACCGCCTTTTGGCGATGGTCGATGACGAAGAGGCAAAATCACTCAATGAACGTTTTGGAAACTCACGCCAGAATTTGATCCACTTTTTGGCCCAGTCAAAGAAGATAGTGCCTTTGACCACCCAGGGAGCCATAACCGACCTTAACACCCAGCGGATCGTACACGACGCCAAAACCGCCGAGGGCGGATCCGGCGCTCCGCTGTTTGGACAGACGGGAAAGGTGATCGGCGTCAACTTCGGCGTTTTTACCGAGAACACAGCCGCTAACATGGCAGTTCCGATCCGGTTTGCTATCGAACTTCTCCGAAAGGCCGGTTGGAAAACCGCTGAAGAGCTGCAGCAGGAAACCAGCCTTACCGCTCAAAACGCTAATTCGAACGCTAACGCGGCAGGCAAAGCGCAATAACATATGGACGGACTGGTATTCTCGAACATGCTTCACCGGCCGGCCCGGACGCTGGTCAGCGTGTTCGGTATTGCCGTCGGCGTATTGCTGATCGTGTTTACCGTCGGTTTGGCAAATGGCACGATTCGCGAACAGGCGTCGCGCGAAGCCAACGTTGGTGCCGAGATCTTTGTCAGGGCGTCCGGGTCGATCGGGATGAGCGGGTCAGAGGCGTTTCGCCTGTCCGAAACGCTGCCGGCCGAAATTATTAAGGTGGAGGGCGTTAGATCGGCCGTTGCGATCGGCCAGAATTCGGTCGATGCCGCCGATAATAATTCGGGCAAACGCCTGGTGGACGGTGTCAGATTCGATAAATACGCCGCCATTTCCGGCATGAGGATCGTCGAAGGGCGTCCCTTTACGGATGGTAAGGACGAAACGATAATCGACACGGCATGGCAAAAGCAGAAAAAATTAAAGGTAGGCGAGACGATCGACCTTTACGAACGCCGGTTTGAGGTCGTGGGCACATACGAGCCGGCCGGCGGTGCCCGGCTCAAGATCCCGCTCACGACGATGCAGGAGCAGCTCGGAAGCGAGGGAAGGGTTTCATCGGTTCTCGTTGCCGTAAAACCGGGTTACACCGTTGACCAGGTCGCCCAATTTTTGCAGGACCGGTTTCCCGATAATCAGATAATTCTTACCCGCGACCTGGAAGAGCTGTATATGGCGGGTTTTCCTGCATTGAACGTGTTTCTTAACGTTTTCATTGGCGTTGCCGCCGTGATCAGTGCATTGGTCATTCTTTTAACAATGTACACGACCGTGACCGAGCGCACACGGCAGATCGGCATTATGAAATCGCTCGGAATGAGCAACGTCCAGATCGGCTGGACCATCACGCAGGAAGCTTTAATGATCAGCGTTTTCGGTATCCTGCTTGGGATAATTTTGACGTTCGCATTGAGGTTTGCCTTGACTAAATTTGTGACGCTCGAGGTCGAGATCAGTCCTCTCGTCGTCTCGATCACGTTTATCGTCGGTCTTATCGGAGGGGCTGTCGGCGGGCTCTATCCGGCAATGCGCGCCGCTCGATTGGATGCGGTGGAGGCGTTGAGTTACGAGTAATTGCAATAAGAATTAGTGAATGCTTTGAAAACCCTTTGAGGTCATGAATTTGCCGCGGATTTTTGGCCGGAATAAGTGAAAAAATGATAGATATTAAGGGATAGGTAAAGAATTTTTCTTCCAATTTTTTACTTTTCAGCTATCATTTTTCACTTATTCAGAAATACAAACTAAATATTTGCTCGTTTTCAAAGAAAGCTCGATTTTCGGATCAATATGGACAACACCTTATCATCTGGCACGGGCCTTTCATTTATCGGATGCGGCGTTATGGCGGAATCGATGATCGCCGGACTGCTTCGCGAAAAAATGGTCAAACCCGGGCAGATAGCCGCCAGCCATCCGCGTGAAGACCGTCGCACCGATTTGAAAAAGACCTATGGGATCAAGGTTTTTGCCAGCAATTCGGCGGCGGCCAAGGCATTCAAAGGTAACGGGTCGGCCATCGTCCTTTGCGTCAAGCCGCAGCGGATAAACGGAATACTCAAGGAACTGGCTGGATCGGTTACCGGCGAGCAATTGGTTATTTCGATAGTTGCGGGGACGACGATCGATAACATCTCGGACGCTCTCGACAACCGTCTTGTCGTACGCGCTATGCCAAACACGCCGGCACAGATCGGTTCGGGCATGACCGTCTGGACCTGCTCGGAAAACGTGGACGACGGCCATAAAAAAATGGTCAAAATTTTGCTCTCGGCGCTCGGTAAAGAGCTTTTTGTCGAGACCGAGAATATGATCGACATGGCGACCAGCCTGAGCGCAACCGGCCCGACATATACTTTTATGGTCATGGAAGCAATGACCGACGCGGGAGTCCACCTCGGTTTTTCCCGTGAAGTTTCTAAGGAACTTGTGCAGCAAACGATGCTCGGTTCCGTCCAGTTTGCGATCGAATCGCACAGACATCCGGCCGAACTTCGCAATATGGTCACCTCACCGGGTGGAACGTCGGCCGAGGCGATCTACCAGATGGAAAAAGGAGCTCTCCGAACCGTGCTTTCCAAAGCGATCTACGGCGCCTATATTCGTGCCGTCGAACTCGGAAAACGAAAGTGATCAGCTTTGATCGAATTCGCCGGTGGCGCGGGGCTGATTACGGGCGTTAATGTTTGTCTGCTCGGCCATAACAAGTCTTTCGCCATCGACATCGAGCGAGGCCGTCTCCGGCTTAGGCAGAAACAATGAAGCGATCAACGCCAGAAACGACATAAACGCCCCCACCCAGAATACGGGATGGATCGCTCCGGCCATTGAGTTCTGAAGGATGACGAGAGTTTCCGGTGCAAGGGCGGCCTTTGCAGACGGCTCGATTATGGCATTGGGGTTTGATGCGAACGCAGCGGCCTGTTCATGCGTGAAACCGCTGTCTTTGTTCTCCGCTACGGCGTGGAGCTGACCGGCGAGGCCGGCGGTCAAAACCGCGCCCATTATTGCAACACCAAGTGCCCCGCCGATCGACCTCGAAAACTGGTTAAGCGAGGTGGCGGTCCCAAGTTTACTTCGCTCGACTGCTTGCTGAACGGCGATCAGCAGCGTAAGCATCGTAAGGCCCAGGCCGGCACCGATCAGGACCAAATTCGGATAAAGCAGATACGTCGGCGTATCACGCTGAAACATTCCAAGCAGAACAAAAGCAACCGTGAGCACCAGGAATCCGAATGTCGCAATTTTTCGATAACCCAGTCTTAGCATCAGCCGTCCCCCGACCACCGACATTGTTACCCAGCTAAGCATCAGCGGCGTCAATAGAGAACCGGCTTCGGTTGCGGTGAATCCCAAAGCACCCTGAGCAAAAAGCGGCACGAACGAGATCGCTCCAAACATCGCAACTCCGCCTAAAAAACCGGCAATGACCGAAATAAGCACCGTACGGTTGCGAAAAAGTTCAAACGGTATCAGCGGGTCCGGTGCCCTGCGTTCAACCCAAAGGAAAAACATAAGGAGCACCCCGGAAACTATCAGGAGCAGAAGATTCTGCCCGGAAAAAATGCTCGTTCCAGCCCCGCCTTCAACCATTGCCAGCATCAAAAGGCTGATCGCGGCCATTAAGAGCGCCGCCCCGGCATAGTCAATGCTCGGCTTTCGGTCGATCTTCGGCTCTTTGAGGGCGATGCCGATAATCAGCGCGGCGGCGATACCAACCGGCATATTTACCCAAAAAACCCACCGCCAGGAGATCTGATCGGTAATAAACCCGCCCAGGACCGGGCCGATAATACTCGACATACCCCAAACGCCGCTGAACAGAGCCTGCATCTTCGTTCGTTCCTCGACCGTAAAGGTGTCGCCAATTATCGTCATGCCCAGCGGCACCAAAGCACCGGCCCCAAGCCCTTGTATCGCGCGGAAGACGATAAGCTGCGTCATCGAGCCCGAAAAACCAGATAAGAGCGTGCCCAGCAGAAACAGCCCGATGCCGATCTGATACATCGGCCGTCGGCCGTAAAGGTCCGAAAGCTTTCCCCAAACGGGAACGGTGACTGTAGAAGTAACGAGATATGCGGAAAAAACCCAACTATAATGGCTCAGCCCGCCGAGAGTCGCGATCACCGTCGGCATCGCGGTTCCGACGACCGTCGCTTCGAGGGCGGCGATGAACATCCCCGTAAGAACGCCCGCGGTAACAGCCCAGCGGCGTTTTTTTGACATTTCCAGCAGCGGACGTTCGAATTGCGCAGCTGTAGGTTTGTTCGCTTCGTCCATATCAGCGACCCGCGGCCTGCCCGGGCCCGAACTCCTCGCGGTCTTCCTCGCCTAGTTTCGCGATCCGCGTCATCAAAAGGTCCGAGATCTCCTTGTGTGTTCTGACGGAATCCCGTTTAGGGTAGAATTCGTCGAAGGTCATTGGTTCGCCAAACCTTACACGCACCTTCTCGCCGCCGGTCCAGTTCCCGAGCACCTGCCGCCCAAGCCGATTGTCCAGGCCGGCAATAAAGACCGGAACAACCTGCGGCCTGGCCTCATAGATCACCTTTCCGATGCCGGGCTGAGCGGGATGAAAGTTGTATGGATCGTCACTTAAGTTGCGTTTGCCCTCGGGATGAAAGCCGATAACATGCCCGCGGCCATAGCTGCATAGTCTGATAAGTTCACGAACGGAAAATTTGTCAAAATTCCTCTTATTCACCTCTCTCTGTTCGCGAAAAAACGGCGGATACATAGCCCACCAGCCCATGATCAAATTGATGAACCAGCCCAGCGGATTATCGTAAAAAAATTTTGCCCTGACCGGAAAATACAATTCGATCGGCCTGGAAGTGCGTCTGAACAGAACGCTCGAAACCGTGTACATGTCAAAAAAAGAACGGTGGTTGGCCACGAGAACGACCGGCCTTTCTGGATCGGTCCGCTCAAAATGATCCAGCCCGCGAACATTCATCAAATTATAGGTTGCTATGTATATCCAGAGCGAACCGATGTGCCGCTGGCAAAACGTCCAGAAGCGTTTCCATCGGCCACCATTCATCGCCCGCACCAAACGGAAACCAAGTCTTTCCGTCGTGTCTAAGACGGAGATTTCTTCGATTGAGGGTGCGGTTTCGAGTTGGCGTTCGAGATGGCCTTTTCCGGGGACCGCGGGCGAGTTGAATTCTTGCATTGCCAAATTCATAATCTTACCACTCGCGGGCGGCGGCATCGAAACCGCGGTCAATAGGAAATTTATGGACATTCGGTTTTTTTTTGGTTAATATGGATGTCTTAGAGCCCGATCGGCACGTCATTTCGCGATAATCGAATTTAAGTTTTTCGGCACCCGCACGTGCTCATTGCTTCTCAGGCTCGTCCGCAAATAATATTTACAAAGTATTTAAGGAGATTCTTAATGTTCAAGAGTTCCATTCGCCCGCTCTTCCTGCTTTTGACCGTTTCGCTGATTGCCGCCGGCAGTGTCCTTGCAAAAGGATCCGGCGATGGGGTTTGGAAGGAGATCAGTGATTCGTCATCGGCCTTTCGCTCTGCCGACCGGTCGATCGTCCCTGACAGTTACCGGACTTTCAAACTGAACCGGACAATGCTGAAAACGATTTTGGACTCTGCTCCGGAAGAGTTTAAGGACCAATATGGAATGTCGAACACGATCGTCACTCTGCCGATGCCGGACGGTACTTTTGAGCGGTTCAGGATCGAACATTCGCTGATCGTTGAACCGGGCCTGCTCGAAAAATACCCGGAACTTGGAGCGACCTATCGCGGACAAGGCATCGACGACCCGACAGCGACCGTCCGGTTTGACCTGATGCCGAGCGGCTTTCACTCAATGATCGTCTCTACACGCGGCACGATAATGGTCGATCCGTACGCAAAGGGCGACACGTCGAACTATATCAGCTATTTCAAGAGCGACGTCCAGAAGCAAGGGGGTTTTTCATGCGGGGTCGAACAGGAAAATGCGGTTAAGTCACTTATGAGGCCAACAAAGGGCGAGCTTCAGCAGTTCGTACCGAACGCGGCGTTTGCACCAACGGTAACCTCGGGCACCCAGCTTCGAACATTCCGCCTTGCGTTGGCTGCAACTAATGAATACGCGGTGACGGTTGGCGGCAATACGATCGCTGGCACATTGGCTGCCCAAATAGTTGTCATGAATCGGGTCAACGGTGTTTATGAACGAGACCTCTCGATGAGAATGGTTGTTGTCGCGAACAACAACCTGATTGTTTACGCCGGGGACAATACGTCCTGCGGCGGAGCGTGTACTGGGGCAAATGATCCGTACACAAACAGTAACGGGCAAACGATGCTGACGGAAAATCAGAACAACCTGAACGCCATCATAATGACGGCGAATTACGACATCGGCCATGTTTTCAGTACCGGCGGCGGCGGCGTTGCTGGCGTGGGAGTGCCCTGCGGAACAAGCAAGGGTCGCGGCGTTACCGGGCTTAGCAACCCGACAGGCGATGTTTTTGCCATCGATTTTGTAGCCCACGAAATGGGGCACCAATGGGGAGCGAACCACACCTTCAACGGCGGCACCGGAAGCTGCGGACAGCCCAATCAGCGTTCCGACACGAGCTCTTATGAACCCGGCAGCGGCATTACAATTTTGGGATACGCCGGTATTTGCGGCAGCCAGAACCTTGCCAACAACAGCATTGATACTTTCCACGTAAAAAGCCTTGAAGAAATTGTCGCCTATCGCGAAACGGGCGCGGTAAGTACCTGCGGGACGGCACCTAACACCGGAAATACACCGCCGTCTGTGACGGTTGTTGGCGGCCCCACCTTTAATATTCCGAAACAGACGCCATTTACCCTGGCGGCCACGTCAACCGACGCGAATGGCGACACCGTAACCTATGACTGGCAGGAATACGACCTCGGCCCGGTGACAAGCTCAATTCCGAACACCGATTCAGATGGAAACGCCCGTCCATTGTTTCGACCCTATTCACCGTCCACGAACGGATCGCGGACCTTTCCTCAGAATCAGTTTATCCTGAATAACGCAAACGTTCCTCCGGGCGCGACGGCCGGATTTTTGACCGGTGAGCTTTTGCCCGCGATCGCGCGGACGATGAACTTTCAGGTGATCGCACGAGACAACCGGGCAAACGGAGGCGGAATAAACACCGCGACCGCCAGCGTTGTCGTTGCCGGCACAGGACCTTTCTCGGTCACCGGCCCGAACACACCGACTACCTGGTTTCTGAATTCAAACCCGGTCGTAACGTGGAACACCGGCGGATCGGAAGGAGCACCGATAAACGCAGCAAACGTGCGGATCCTGCTTTCGACCGATGGCGGCGCCACCTTCCCCACCGTGCTTATTGCAAGCACTCCGAATGACGGAGCTGAAGCTGTTGTTTCGCCAAGCCTTAACACATCAACGGCACGCGTCCGCGTCGAGCCGATCGGCAACATTTTCTTTGACGTTAGTGACACGAACTTCAACATCTCTAACGTTATCGCAAGTAACGGCGTGATTGCCGGCCGGATCGCGAACGCCGCCGGGCGAGGGATTCCTCGCATTTATGTAACGTTGGTCGGCACATCGACCTCGCGGATCGTTCTGACCAACATTTTCGGTTATTACAGTTTTGAAACGGTCGGCTTTGGCGAATCATATACGATCACTCCCCGGCCGCGTAAGGGCACGACGTTCACGCCAACCAGCATCGTCCGCAACCACACTGCGGCGGCGACCAACGTGGACTTTACGGCTAACTAAACTGCGAACACGCAAGCCACTCGAACGATGGGGAGGAAAGAAATTTCCTCCTCTTTTCTATATGTCGATAACTATCGGCGGCTGGACCGGGTGGTATTGCTCGTCGCAATTCGACGCATTTACAAACGTTATCCCGAACCGCTCATCGATTCCATAGCCGCAGTGAATGTGCCCGAAGACGTGAAGTTTCAACCGGCCGAAAGCCGCGATATCTTCCACCCGTTTCCGCAGCTCTTCACAGCCGGTGTAATCGATGCCCCACTCTCGCGGAACCTCGTCGAGAATTCCATTCGGCGGGCCGTGGGTAATAAGAATATCGACGTCGTCGGGGATCAGCTTCCATTTTTCCGCCAGTTCCTTCCCACGCATTAGATTGAAGGCCCAATCGTAAAATCTCGGCTGCCACGGCGAACCGTAGATCTTTAAACCGTCGATCTCGCAGGCCGAATCCTGAAGATAAACGACGCTTTTATCAAGCAGCATCTTCGCCGATCTCGGTTCGCGTTCGAACAACCGATCGTGATTCCCGGCAACAAATATTTTGTGTTTATGCGGAAGCCCGCTGAACCAGCGGTTAAAAAGACGGATCTCCTCGGTCGTTCCCGTAATGGTCGCATCACCCGAATGGATCAAAATATCGCCGTCAGGAACGTCGATTTGCGCGTTGGAGTTGTGAGTGTCGGAAAGACAAACAATTCGAGGCATTTGTGATCGCGGCGCTTTGAGATTCGATCTCTATTATGATTGAATTCCATATTTAAGCGAATCGAATCAGTCATTTATGGATTTTGAGATCGTCAGCGAACTCAGCAAAATCGAGACATTTGCCATAGGCCTTGGCGTCCGCGACAGGAAGCGATTATGGAAAATGTATGGCCGCGGTCGCTGGCGAAAGCGAAAAGGGATTGCGCAGGTTAGGTTGCTTAATGGTAAAATAAGACTTGCGGAACGCCATTGGTACGAGGCTCACGGAATCGGACGACGGGAATTCAAGCTGAAACTTCCTTTTCTTGATTGAGGATGAAAAAAATTGGAGAAGTACAATTTGCAATATGTCTCAATAACGAGGATTATCCCGTTTCGCTCGAAACCGGGAAACTGTATCGCGTTGTAGAAGATGCCGAGGCCACGAAAAACGGCTACATAAAAATTGTCGATGAAAGCGGCGAAGATTATGCCTTCGCTTCGACCCGCTTCTATGTAGTTGA
Source organism: Pyrinomonadaceae bacterium (assembly GCA_041745075.1). Taxonomy (GTDB): domain Bacteria; phylum Acidobacteriota; class Blastocatellia; order Pyrinomonadales; family Pyrinomonadaceae; genus OLB17. The sequence continues at coordinate 26,869 of JBGTJP010000047.1, forward strand.
CTTGCCGGTTTCCATTAAAAAATCTCTGGTTCCTCGATTACAACCTGCCTAAGTTATTTGACTAAAATCAAAAGTCCATAAATTGAATGTCCGACAAACTTCAGTTTGTCGATCTGTCGCGGGGAGCAACAAACTAAGTTTGTTGGACTTAAGCGAACTACTCAATATTAAAATATTTGGCCTCGGGATGATGTACGATGATCGCCGAAGTCGATTGCTCGGGTTCGAGCATGAACTCATCGGTCAGAGATACATCTATGCGATCCGGTTCCAGCAGCTCGAACAGTTTTGTCTGGTCTTCGATATTCGGGGACGCGGGGTAGCCAAAGCTGAAACGCGAGCCCTGGTATCCCTGATGGAAAAGCTTTGTGAGTTCTGGGTGATCCCCTCCGGCAATCCCGAGTTCCTCACGAATGCGCTTATGCCAGAGCTCGGCCAACGCCTCGGCGGCCTCGACCGACAGGCCGTGGAACAGAAGATAATCCGTGTAGTTGTCCGATTTGAATAGCTTCGCTGAGTGTTCGCTCGCCTTCCGTCCCATCGTCACCAGATCAAATGCGACAACATCTACCAGGCCCGATTCGACCGAAGCAAAATAATCCGCGAGACAAAGATTCTTCCCCCCGCGTTGCTCCGCTGGCTGACGGGGAAATGTAAACCGCATCTGCTCGGTCTTTTCGTCATCGTGATAAATGATCAGATCGTTGCCGCTCGATTGGCATGGAAAATATCCGTAAACGAGCTTAGCCTCAAGCAATTTTTCGCGAATCGCCTGAGCCTTTATCTCGGCAAACTTTGGGTAAACGGTCTCTTGCAATATCGCGTCGTATTCTTCCTTCGACCGCTTGCCCTGCTTGTACTGCCACTGGCCTTTAAATAGGGCGGTCTCGTTAACAAACTCGAACACCTTGCTCAGATCGGTTATTTCGACGACCTTCGAACCGTAAAACGGAGCCTTCGGGATCGCAACATCGGTCGAGACATCGGATCTGGCGGTATGCGTAGTGTCGCCGGACGAACGCGCGGAAACGCGAGCCGCCGCCTTGCCCAGTTTAGCGTCCTCGCCGACAAGGTCTTCCGAGTCCGCCACCGTTTCATGCGGCGCACTGAGCACACTCCCTACTGGTCGCGTTTCCGCATCAGCACCGGCCACCGCTTCCTTCGCCTTTGCCGAAGTTTGGGTTTCTGCACCAAGTTCCTTCTCCAGTCTCTCGTCTCCTGTCTCTCGTCTGGTCAGAGCGTCCATCGTATGCAGTCCGTCGAACGCATCGCGGGCGTAAAAAAGCTTTCCTTCGTAAAGCGGGATCAGATCATTATCGACATACCGCCGATTGAGCGCCGCTCCGCCCAGGATCACCGGCACATTGATTCCCCGCTGGTTCATTATTTCGAGATTGTCGCGCATGACGAGCGTCGATTTTACAAGCAACCCGCTCATCCCGACCGCATCGGCCTTGGTTTCGGCGAGCGAGTCGAGAATCGCGTCGATCGGCTGTTTAATGCCGAGATTAACTACTTTATATCCGTTGTTGGTCAGAATAATATCGACCAGATTCTTCCCGATGTCATGCACGTCGCCTTTCACCGTTGCCAGCACAAGCGTGCCCTTATTGGTTGATTCCGCCTTTTCCATAAACGGCTCAAGAAACTTGACCGCCGCCTTCATCGCTTCGGCCGATTGCAGCACGAACGGGAGCTGCATCTGCCCGCTGCCGAAAAGATCGCCGACCACCTTCATGCCATCGAGCAGGATCGTGTTAATAATTTCGAGCGGCGGATAAGTTTCAAGCGCAATTTTCAGCGAATCTTCCAGCCCGATCTTCTCGCCGTCGATGATGTGATGTTTCAGCCTTTCTTCGATCGGTAAATTGGCAATGTCCGGCTTCATCGAAGTCGCCGTTTTGCCTTCGAACAGCGTCGTAAACTCGGTCAGCGGATCGTATATGCAAATGTCGCCGTCAAACTTTCGCCGGTCGTAAATAAGGTCGAGTGCCACCTCGATCTCACGCTCGTTAAAACGATTCAGCGGCAGGATCTTCGACGCGTTTACGATGGCCGAATTCATTCCCGCCTCGACGCATTCGTGCAAAAAGATCGAGTTAAGCACAATGCGCGAAGCAGGGTTCAGCCCGAACGAAATATTCGAAACACCGAGGATGATATTCGCGTCCGGCATCTTCGCATGGATCTCTTTGATCGCGGCGATGGTTTGCTCAGCGTTCTTTCTGTCTTCCTCGATGCCCGTCGAGATCGGCAACGCTAGTGGATCAAAGAAAATATCGTGCGATTCGATGCCAAATTCTGTTGCCTGCTTATACGCACGCAACGCGATCCGCAGCTTGTCCTCGACGGTCCGGGCCATTCCCGTTTCATCTATCAAACCGATGACGACCCCGGCACCGTATTCTTTCGCCAGCTCCAAAACTTTCAGAAACCGCGGCTCGCCGTCCTCATAGTTCGTCGAATTGAGAAGGCATTTGCCGCCGGCGTGCTGCAGGCCCGCCTCCATCTTCTCCCACTCGGTCGAATCGAGCATTATCGGGATCTTGACGTTCGTCACCAGCCGCGAAACAAGTTCGTGCATATCCGACACGCCGTCGCGGCCGACAAAATCAACGTTCACGTCCAGGATGTGGGCGCCTTCTTTCTCCTGCGATTTTGCAAGATTTACGAGCCCGTCCCAGTTCTCCGCTTCCAACAGATCGCGCATCTTCTTCGAACCCGAAGCATTTACGCGTTCGCCGACGATCAGGAACGAAGCGTCCTGCGAATAAGGCTGTTGAAAGTAGATCGACGAAGCCGCCGGTGTCGGTCGCGGTTCGCGCACTTTTGGCGACACGCCTTCCATCCGCTCGACCACCATCTTCAAATGATCCGGCGTTGTCCCGCAGCATCCGCCGACGATGTTCGCGCCAAAGTCCTTTGCGAAATGCTCGACCTGAGCGACAAAACTCTCGGGCGTTTCGTCGTAATGCTGCTGGCCGTCCTTCACTTCCGGCAATCCCGCGTTTGGCAGCACGGAC
>JBGTJP010000048.1:0-8413 GCA_041745075.1 Pyrinomonadaceae bacterium
TCCCGCTTTTCTTATAGTTTGTGAAAGTCCCGCAAACGCGCACACCTGTATCAACAGGAGGATCAATATACTTCTCATGGTCTTTTTATTTCCTCAGAATAGGGATGGTTTGAAACTACGCTAATGGATGACGCGAGTTAGGCGATTGGTTGCTTTTGTGGACCGCACGGGAGTACCCGGTCGGAAATCCAGCATACCGAGGCCCTCAGCAAAAACTTCCCGTCTCATCATTTATCGCTTTTCGTGAGAACGTGGAAGCGGGCAGTGGGTGGTTTCAATCTTGTTGGCTGGAAATCAGATCTCTTTTCTGGTCTTCCTTGCGGCCGAGGCGGCTTTGCGGGATAAAAAGCGATTTACCGCAAAGCAGCCAAGTCCGTTGGGCCGTGTTGCACAGATAAAAATCTTGACAAATGATGGCACAGTGCGGAAAAATAGGCGTCCCTTCCTGCTTCGGATAGAGGGAGCGGATCTTTGAAAACCGAATTTTTTGGATTTAGAATTTTGTTTTTTTATTTTTCGCCGGAATTCAGCGTTGTTTTCGGCGTAAGTGCTTATTATGCTGATGTTTATACATTCCGAACGGCAACGGAACGCGGCCAGAACGCCGCCAAACGCAAATGGCGGCCAAGGAACCGCCAGAGCCGGCTAAGTCGTTTGTTATCTTAAAATGCGGCGTTCGCGGCCGAGACGGCCTTTTCAGCGGCGTCGGCCATGCCTTCGGCGGTTAGGATGTTAATGCCCGAGTCACTCAGGACGCGGCGGCCCTCTTCGACGTTCGTGCCTTCAAGACGGGCGACGATCGGGATCGAAACGCCCAGGTTCTTTGCCGCGGCGACCACGCCGTTCGCGACCATGTCGCAGCGGACAATGCCGCCGAAAATGTTGATCAGCACTGCCTTAACATTCTGGTCGGCAAGCAGGATCTTAAAGGCCTGCTCGACCCGTTCCTGCGAGGCACCACCGCCCACGTCGAGAAAATTGGCCGGTTCGCCGCCATGGAGCTTAATAATGTCCATCGTCGCCATCGCCAGGCCGGCTCCGTTGACCATGCAGCCGATATTTCCGTCGAGCTTGATGTAGCTAAGATCGTGCTCGGAAGCCTCGATCTCAAGCGGTTCTTCTTCGTTCAGGTCGCGAAGCTCTTCGTAACCTTTGTGGCGGAACATCGCGTTGTCGTCAAACGTAACTTTTGCGTCCAAGGCAATCAGGCGGCTGTCTTTTGTAAGCAGGAACGGATTGATCTCAACCAGCGAGGCGTCCATTCCCTCATAGGCACTGTAGAGAGAGAGCATGAACTTCGCGGCCTGATTGACGAGTTCGTTCGGAATGCCGAGGCCGAAGGCCAACTTGCGGGCCTGAAATCCTCGAAGACCAACCGACGGATCGATGGTTTCCTTCAGGATAAGTTGAGGCGTTTCTTCAGCAACCTTTTCGATGTCCATGCCGCCGGCCGAGGAGGCCATAACGACGTTGCGGCCGGTCACTCGGTCGAGCGTGATGCCGAGATAAAACTCGCGGTCGATCGGCAGGCCTTCTTCGATCAGAAGCGTTTTGACCTGCTGTCCTTCAGGGCCTGTCTGGTGCGTGACAAGCTGCATTCCGAGGATCTCGGATGCAAGCTGTTTGGCTTCCGCGGGCGATTTGGCAAGCTTTACGCCGCCGCCCTTGCCCCGCCCGCCCGCGTGGATCTGGGCCTTGACGACAACAACATCCGTGCCGAGCTCGCGTGCAGCAGCTTCGGCTTCATCGGGTGTTCGAGCGACGATCCCGCGTGGAACCGGTACGCCGTATTCTTTGAGAAGGGCTTTACCCTGATACTCGTGAATTTTCATAGTCTTTGGCAGTGAAACCCCAAGTTTAGCCGTCCACGCGTCAAAAGGCAAAGGCGGCACGCAGCCGCCTTTGCATATGAAACGGGATCGAAGCTTCCGCGAAACCGCTAATTCTTAGTATTTATCTCGATCGCGATCAGCTTCCAATCGCTGCCTTCGGGAATGTATTTCAGATCAAAGTTCATCCGTCGCGGCGACGTGGCGTAATTGCCCTTGATCTGCAAATTCTTCACGCCGCGTGTTGTCTGGATCGAAGGCGACGGGCTGAAATTCGCCGTAAGCGTTCGTACCTCGCTAAGATCGACCTTTGCTTCGATAAAAGCCTTGAATGCATCCTCCATCTTTTCGGGCGATGCCTGGCGTTGAAACGGCTTGGAGATGGTCCGGTGGAAATCCGAAAAATCACCGCTTTGGATGGCGTCGTTGAAATCCAGGATCGTGGCGCGTGCAAGTTCCTGGGACTGAGGTTCGGAGGGAACATCACCGGTCGAAGCATCGGGTTTGGAAGGCCTATCTGGCGTTGGTGGCGAAGTTGAATTTGAAGCGGTGTTCGTAACCTCTTCCTTTTTTCCGAAGTCGCCTAGGTTCTTGGTGCATGTACAGCCAAGCGCAATGGCTCCAACTATCGCAAAGGCGATCAGGCCGTTCAATCGAGCGTCCTTACCAAAAAGCAGGGTAGTTGCAAATTTTTTCATAGTTTCTCCAAGGTTATTTCTGTAAAAACGGTCAGTTTTTTCTCCATGGCTCCAACAAGTTGACCCAGCTGTCCACAGCTCGTTGATATTCGCCCTGACAACGGACTGCCCGTTCCTTTGGCAAGTAGCCGTCATCCACGATCTTGCTGTGTTTAGAAGGATCCGAACCGTAGATCATGCAAAGCGAATTATAAAAACGCTGCTCGCGCAGCAAGTGCTCATCGGCCAGATTTCGTTTTGCATTGTCGCTTTGTTTCGACTCAATGGCAAATGCGTCCGCCGCGGCAAAGACGGCGCGAACGCCATCCTCGCCCAATTCTTTCAGATTTATGTAAGCGGAACAACGGTCGGCCGCGTCCTCCTCATTGCCCGCAACCGGCAGTTTGTATTGGTCGATCAACGCGTGAGCGATCTCGTGAAGGAAAACGAAGCGGACAGCGTCGTTCATCTTCGCGTAAGCCTTCGTTTCCGCTGTGCCAACCGATTTGAAGGTCCGGTAAAAATGCTCCATCAGCTCGTAGCACATCGTAACAGACCGGTCGTTCGCGTCGTAAAACGCATTGATCTCCTTACAATCCTTTGTTCGGAGATAGATGTCCCGCGGAAGGCTCAGGGCCTGGTTCAGTTTGCCGGCCGCGTCTTCGAGCAATTTCGCATCTTTTACCTGCCGGTCGATCTCCTTATAACGCGGCGTTTCGATTTCGAGGTGCTCGACCAGAAAATCACCTTCATCCGCCTTTTTGCCGGAGGCGGCCGACGGAGCACTTTTGAAAGAGGTCGTGTTGGCATTTGCGTCATTGACGTAAACGTCCGGCGAATCGTTAGTTACCGCGCGGTCGCCACTGTAAAAACACCCGGTCACCAGTCCCAGCACACCAACGGTGAGCAAAAAGTTAACCAGGTTTGGGCGGAATTTGCGGGCCATTCTACATCGGGTGAGAGTTCGGTTTTGCTGGTTCACAGTGACAAAACGGTTACATATCTGACGCGGCCACAGCTAAAATTTTGCAAAGGAAATGGCTGATAAATATAAAATTTACCAGCCATTATCGGTGATTGAAGTGCTATTTGTCTATTGCGACCGTTCGACCAGTGTCAGGAGACTCCTGACGGCAACGCCCGTAGGTCCTTTTGCCTGGTGAGGTTTGACCGAATCGCACCAAGCGGTTCCTGCAATATCAAGGTGGGCCCATTTCGCTTTATCGACGAACTCTTGTATAAACACGGCACCCATGATAGTGCCCGCTTTGCCCCGCGGTCCGATGTTTTTGATATCGGCGATATCGGATTTTATCTGCTTGCTGTATTCCTTGCTGAGAGGAAGCTGCCAGAAACCTTCGCCGTTCTCCTTGCCGCACGCAATGATCTCATCAACGAGTCCCTGATCGTTGCCCATGATACCGGTATTCTGATCGCCGAGCGCGACGATAACGGCGCCGGTCAAGGTTGCCATATCGACGATCCGGGTGGCTCCCTGTTGCTCCGCATACGCAACCGCATCGGCGAGGATCAGCCGGCCTTCAGCGTCAGTGTTGAGTATCTCGATCGTTTTACCGTTCATTGCGGTTACAACGTCGCTCGGACGTGACGCCTTGCCGTCCGGCATATTCTCGACAGCCGCGACAATGCCAAGCACAGGTATTGTGGGCTTCAGCAGGGCAATTGCCCGCATTGTGCCAAGCACCGTAGCTCCGCCCGACATGTCGTACTTCATGGCGTCCATGTTCTCACCGGGCTTTAGTGAAATTCCGCCGGTATCAAACGTGATTCCCTTGCCGACAAGCGCTAGAAGTTCGCCCTTTTTGCCGGTGCTTTTTGCCGGACTATATCTGAGAATTATCAATTTGGCGGGCTGCTCCGAACCGATCGAAACACTCATCAGCGAGCCCATCCCGAGCTTGGTCATCTTCGCTTCATCGAAGATCTCGCATTTAAGGCCTGTTTCACTCGCCATTTTCTTGGCGCGGTTTGCCATTTCCGTGGGTGTCAGGATATTGGGCGGTTCATTGGCAAGGTCGCGTGTGAAGTTCATTGATTCACCGACAGCCTGCCCCTGATCCAACGCTTTTTTCAGGTCGGACGGCTTTGCACCATCGACGCAGACAATGAGTTTTGAAACAGCTTTGTCCTTTTTGTCCTTTGTCTTGTACTTATCAAGTTCGAACTGGCTTGTAATAAAACCCTGAGCCGAAGCCCGGGCGGCGGACGATGCGCTACCTTCGTACCGTGGTAAAAAAGCGAAAGTTTTGTGGTTTCTCGTTCGCAGATAACGGGTCGCACAACCCGCGACGGCAGCTACTTCCGAAACCGAATAATCCCCTTTTTCTCCAACACCCAGCAGCATTAGTGAACGCGCTTTGACCTTCCCTTTTGGAGCAAACCTCAGCAACGCTGTCTGCCCTTTTTCTCCTTTGAAATCCTCCGATTTCAACACGGCCGAAATTCCGCCGCCCGTATGTTTGTCAAGATCCTTTAACACGCCCGACGCGGCTTTTTCACTCTTGAAAACGATCACGGCCAAAGCTTCCGCGTTGGCCTCCGCAAAATTGCCAGAAATTCCCTGAAACTCCATCAATTACCTCGGTAAAAAATTATTCTGTTAGACTCGAAAACTGTTGTAATACCTTAACTTATCTCAACCTTTCTTTCAACTGCTGGCGGGTTTCTTTATCGATCGTTTTTCGCATTTCGGTCTCGCGTTTATCGTATAGTTTCTTGCCCTTTGCAACTCCGATCTCGAATTTGATCCGGCCATTCTTCCAGTAGATCGACGTAACGACCAGCGTCATGCCCTTCTGGGTAGTCTCTCGCTCCAGCTTCTCGATCTCTTTCTTGTGAAGCAAGAGCTTGCGCGTCCTCAACGGCTCATGATTCTGTTTGTTCCCGTGGGAATACGGCGAAATGTGAACGTTAAAGAGCCACACCTCGCCGTCTTTCACTGAAACATAAGAATCCTTAAGCTGAATACGTCCGTCCATGATGCTCTTTACTTCGGTGCCGACCAGAACAGCTCCCGCCTCGTATTTGTCGAGGACGTGGTACTCGTGATAGGCCTGACGGTTGTTGATGATCTCTTTGGGCTCGGACATAAACTTCAAAAGTAGAAAGTAAAAGACTAAAAGTCAAAATGCGAATTTCAGAGTTCAAGTTTCAGCGGGTTTTCGCTGCTGACAAAAGAGGCAGGCTTAAGATTTAACTCTGAATCGCGACAAGCTGAGCATTGTGCTTGAGTTTGTAGTAAGTTTGACAAATCCTGTTTTCGGCACGTAGATTATTACTTACGCTGGGAGATCGTCTAATGGTAGGACTGCAGTCTCTGGATCTGCCTATCGGGGTTCGAATCCCTGTCTCCCAGCCAATTTTGCATGTTCAGCAAACTTTAGTTTGCTGTCCAGAGGGCGACAATCTAAAGTTTGTCGGACCACTGCTTATGGACGGCTGGCACGAAACCGAGATCCGCGTCCGATATGCCGAAACAGACAAGATGGGAATAGTTCATCATTCGAACTACCTCATTTGGTTTGAGGCCGGCCGAAGTGACCTGTGCCGTGCCAAGGGCTTCTCCTACAAGGAAATGGAAGAGAATGACAATGCCCTGATGGTCGTAGCCGAGAGTTATTGCCGATATAAATCTCCTGCTTACTACGAAGATGTTCTTAGCGTTCGAACCCGGGTGGCTGAAATACGCAGCCGGTCCATTCGTTTTATTTATGAGATCTTTCGTCCGGAAGACGAACAGCTTTTGGCTGAAGGCGAAACGCTCCATCTCGTAACCGACCATGAGAAAAAGGTTCGCCAGATACCTGACAGCTACAAGGAACTTTTGACCATCGAGGAACCCGAGCCGGTCGGAGCCTTTCCTGCCAACGAGGCACCTCACTAAAAAAGTACGCGACTTGAATCCCGCAACTGCTGACTCTACACTAAGTTCATGCCCGGTGCCGCCGATGCCGAAATCTACTTCATCGCCGCGATGATGTTACTGATACTTTTGGTCTGCTTTTTTGCGGTCTTCTTTTTTGCACGGCAGTATAAGAAAGAAATGGTTGAAAAATCCGAGCGGATGAAGCGTAAGGCAGCCGCCCGAGAATCTGAACCTCCGATCAAGCAGACGGGAACACTGCAGGAATAGTATCTTATGGCGCATCCGAATATTCTGGAAGAAGGCAATACAGTTCTGCTGGTCGTTGACGTTCAGGAAGCGTTTCGCGGCCCGATCGGGACCTTTGCGATGATCGCGTCAAATATTGCCCGCGCCGTTAATGGATTTGGCATCCTCGGCCTTCCGGTCATAGTTACCGAGCAATACCCAAAAGGATTAGGGCCGATTGCGGAGGAAATTCGACTTTCGCTTCCCGACGATTTTGCTCCCATGGAAAAGACCGCATTCAGCGCCTGCGGTTCCGTTGACGTGCGGATGAGACTGGAAGAGCTTGGGATAAAGCACATAGTTCTTTGCGGTATTGAGACACACGTTTGCATCAATCAGACCGCCCACGATCTTTTGCACGAGGGCTACAACGTTCATTTGCTTGCCGATTGTGTTGGGTCGCGATTCGATAATGATAAGGCCTCGGGTATTGAAAAAATGAAAGCTGCTGGAGTGATCTCATCAAGTGTTGAAATGGCGCTCTTTGAACTAATGCGCGATGCAAAACACAAGAGGTTCAAAGAAATTCAGGCGCTGATCAAATAATGGACCTATTTTCCTCACTAAACGCGCAGCAGGTCGAGGCCGTGCAAACGACAGATGGGCCTCTGCTTGTCCTAGCTGGAGCTGGCTCCGGGAAAACCCGTGTCATTACTGTGCGGATCGCTTACCTTATCGCTGAAAAGCAGGTGCCGCCGCATAATATTCTGGCCGTTACATTTACGAACAAAGCAGCCGGCGAGATGCGCAACAGGGTGGAAGCCCTACTCAAAGATCGAAAATTGAACTCATTCCCGCTGCTTTCAACCTTTCACAGCCTTTGTGTACGGATCCTGAGGCAGGACATCGAAAAACTCGACGAAGGCTACACGCGGTCTTTTACGATTTACGACACGGACGACACAACCAAGGTGATCAAGGCCTGCATAAAGGACCTTGGGCTGGATGACAAACAGATCGTTCCGCGCGTAGTCCGTGGGGCGATCAGCGCGGCAAAGAACCGCGGCGAGGATGTTGAGCTTTTTACTTCACAAATAGAGCAAACCGATGAGAAAAGGGCGGCTTACGCGAAGGTCTTTAAACTGTATGAGGAGCGATTAAATCGTGCAAATGCACTTGATTTTGACGACCTGTTGATCAAGACCGTCAAGCTGCTGCGAACTTCGGCCCCAACGCGAGAAAAATACAACGACCGCTTTCGATACATTCTCGTAGATGAGTATCAGGATACAAATTCGCTGCAGCTCGCCCTTGTCACTTACCTCACCGAAAATCAGCAGAATATCTGTGTCGTTGGCGACGACGCACAGAGCATATACGGATTTCGGCAGGCGGATATTCGCAACATTCTCGAATTTGAGAAACACTTTCCAGACGCCAAAGTCATATTGCTCGAACAAAATTATCGATCCACCCAAACGATCCTCGACGCGGCGCATTCGATCATCGAGAACAACATAAATCAGAAGAAAAAGAAGCTTTGGACAAAGAACGACGGCGGGGACAGAATTATGTATTTTCAGGCGCCAGATTCCGACGCCGAGGGGCGATTCGTTGCATCCCGGATCGAGGACCACCGACGTCGTGACGCGAGCAAGCGGATCGCCGTCCTTTATCGCACAAACGCCCAATCGCGAGTCTTCGAGGAATCATTGCGTCGCCTCCGCATCGACTACAACATTGTCGGCGGCTTTTCCTTTTACGAACGGGCCGAGGTAAAGGACATCGTGGCGTAC
>JBGTJP010000049.1:0-4818 GCA_041745075.1 Pyrinomonadaceae bacterium
GAAGGAGCCCACTGGTCGCGGTGCCGCGAAAGTCGTTACGCCGAGGCGTCCATCGCCCGATGCGGACCGCCAGCCGGGCGGCTCACGGGTTTCTACCGGCGGCAATGCCGAGAATCCGCTTTTACCGAAAGAGTTTGACATAACCAACTCCAATACGCGACAGATGTCTAATCGGCCGATGCCGGGCAAACCGGAAGGCGTTCGCGAGTCCCTAAAGACGATGGGCGTCGAAGTTGAACTGGACAAAAATGTCTGGACGGTCAGGTCGGTCAAAAGCGGCTCGGTGGGCGGTGATATGGGCCTAAAATCGGGCGACAGGTTGGAAGCGATCGACGGAAAAGCGGTCGATGGCACGACGACCTATAATGGCGAGTTCAGGGCGGTCACGATAAAGGTGCAGCGTGACGGAACATCTGTTGATCTGAGCGTTCAAGTAAGACCTGACCGGCCGTAGAGGTTAGGTAGTTTAAGCCTTCAATTCTTATCGGGCTCGCCTACCTTGGCGTCCTTTACCTCGGTGGCGAATTTGCGGTAATCGTACGACCGGATCTCCTGGTTGACCTCGATGCCTTTTACCAGTAGGACCCGCACCGACAGATTGATGTCGGCAAGCGACGGAAGCCAGATCTCATCGTTGAGGCGTTCTTGTTCCAGGGTGAACGAGGCGCCTTTCTTCAATTTCGCCACAAGTCCGCCGCCGATCTTAAAGCTGTCAAAAAGATAGGCCTCGAGCCGCACGACCTGTTTATCCTTTTCGTCGATCCACATTACACCGGCCGTTTTGCCGAAAAACTTAAGCATGCTTTTGGCGTTTTTGTAATCGAAATCCGGATCGGGCTCAAAGTCAAAAACTACACAATCGCGGCCGCGAAAGCGTTCTCGACGCGGGCTGAGAAGTTTTGACGCACGAAGCACCTCGGCGATGGAGATGCGACGCCCTTCTTCAGACGGCGGGCCGGAGTTGGACTGCGCCCGTTTCTCATCCTTCGCGATCTGCTTTTCGATCTCTTCAACTCGTTTTCCGGCGTCCTTGTCGGCATCTTCCTGTTCGCTTGGCTTGAGCGGTTTGCCGTTCTTTTCGATCAGCCTCCTGATCCGATTGCCCTTATAAAACGAAAGCTGATAGGTCTCTGACTCAACATCGCGAAGCACGCCGTCTTTGCCGATCTCGCGCTTTATTGACCGCTGGGTGTATGAGTATTGATCGAGCAGCTTTTCTACCTCGTCCTCGTTCGACTGTAATTCCGTCAGAAGCTTGGCGATGTCAGGCAGCGGTTCGCCAGACACTTTCGGAAAATCGAAGACGGCCTGGTCAAGGTTTGTTGAGGGTTTGATCTCCGCGATCTCGATGACAAGTGTTTCATCGCCTTTTTCGAAAGTAATGCCGAAGGGAAGCCTAACGCCGTTCGCCACTCGAAAATCCCGATAGACAAATGCCTTTGATACTTTGTCCGAGACGATCTCTTCACGCAGAAGCAGGTTCGTTGTTTGGTCAAAAAACAATTTCAGCTCAACGCCCTTTGGCGAGTTCAGCCGAACGATGTTCACGGCTCGTCCATCGACATTGGCTTTGCCTCCGGAAACGGCCTTCATTTTTTCTTTCTTGTAGTTGAGCCACAATCCGTTCCTAAACGCGGCCTCGGCCTGCATCAGAAGGCTTGCGTCACCCGTCAGGGTTTGAAGTCCGTTCCTTGAATCGCGTGTCCAACCCGATTTGCCGTTAAACCCGGATTCAAACTCAATGCCGTCAAGGTCGTAAGCGGTATGAAAGAGATTCGGCTGTGAGGTTTGCGACAGATAACGGCCCTTTGTGCCCGCGGCCGGGTTTGAGACCGTTCCAGTGCGCAGCCACGCGCGCGACGCGATAAGCTGTTTTGAATTGCCTAAAGCTTTTTCTGCTTTTTTTAAGATGGAGGACGGCGATTGGGCACCGACGGACACCGCGAAACAAATGATGATGAGAAAGTAATAGTAGAATTTCATTTAGGAGCCGTCGTCAATAGTGGACTTTGGCAGCAAATACAATCCGGCAAAGTACAAGAGCAAGGAAAAGAACTGAATGTAACCTGTGCCGGCGTTGTATCGGGGAAGATCGAGCAGCCAGGTTACCGTCTCGCGGGCAGGGTTTTCGATCAGGGATCGCAGCCAGCCGCTCTCTCCCGCCGGTGCGGTCAGTCCAGCGAGGACAACATATTTCGCCACGAACGCGAACGCAAATAATGCGATCATGCTTCGCAAGAGTTTTTTGTTGTTGAATTCAGCAAAAAGGTTGTTCCAAAGCGACCAGGCAAAACAGAACGAAACGACCCAGAACGGCAGGCCCGCTTCCGGGATCAGCGAATTGAAGATCTGAGCTGTGGCGGCAAAAGCCGAGGCGAGAACGGCGCCGTTTGCGACATTCTGAGCCGTCGTGAAATCATCCGAAAACCAACCTTCGACCGTTATCATTCCGCCCCGAACGAAAAGCACCATCAAAACGACGGCAAGGATCAGACAGATCAGCGCGGGTGCTACAAAAACAAAAGCACCGTCCGGTGACGCCAATCTGAGCCCTCCCATAAGCGCCGAGGTGAGAAAAATAATGGGAAGAAATATGTAGAGACGGAGAGCTTTTGAACGTTCGCGGTTTTTTGATAGCTCGATCTCGGTTTTGCCGGCGAGGGAGCTAAGGTGCGTTTCTCCAACGGCATCGAGATCGTCCGCGGACTCGGTTACAGCCACGTCACGGCCGTCGATCACTTCGAGCTCGCCGCTTGTCTCCGATATCTCGTCAGCCAATTTGTCGGTTGTTTTCGGCACTATTTTCGCTCTCTCACCAACTTGAGCGGGTTAAAGTCATCAGCCGTTATCTTAAGGCCCTCTTCGAACTCGTTTCTAAGTTCCGCCGCAGTTTTTATCTTGAGGTCCGGGTCTTTTGAGGCAAAATCGGGGTTGATCACGGGTAATCTCTGCAGGGAATCGAGGCCCGCTTTGAACAAACTGTCATCATTTGAAACCCGGCCCCAGCCTTGCCTGTAATAACTGTAAGCGATGTAGAATTGTGTGTTTGCGTCACGTTTTTCGGGATCGGCACGTTCGAAGCGGTCTCGGGCTACGACAAAATTGTCGGCCCTGAACGCCGCCAGGCCTTCGTCAAACCTGGCTTTATCGATCTCATACGTGCCGGTTAGAACCTGGCCTTTTGTAACGGTACTCTCGACCGCCGATCTCGCTTTGGCTGTCACCTCTTCAAGGGAACGCGGCTCGGCGGCGTACAGGAATACAACAAACAAGCCGTAAACAGCGGTGATGACGATGCCGAGAATCTGGATATACTTAACTTTCACTGATATACTTTCGACGAGGCTAAGTTGGAGAATACATTTTAGATACAGATCATTCCACCTACGTTGTAGCAATATGCGTCGAAAATTAGTTTTTGTCCTGTGTCTTGCGTTTGCTATTTTGAGTCTCCCGATCCTGCTCGCAGCACAGGGGACATCAAATTCACCGCCCTCCGGAGATTGGATCCGCGTTCGCGGCGGTGATGGCGACTTTTCGTTCGACGTACCGGCCAAGCACCGCCTCTTTTATAACGAATCGGGATTTTCCGTTTCTCAAGGATCTGGGGACTTTTTACTGCGGAACGTTTACTTCCTGACTGCTTTTGTTGACGGAGCTCTGATAAGTGCAGAGGTCTTTGAAGGAAATGGAGGAGCGCTTGATACCGTCTATTCGCAAGACGCCTTTGCGAAAAAGGGGCGAAAAGTCCGTGCGATCAAGATAGGAGAGGCAAAGGGAAAGGAAGTAGAAAATCGGACTGATGAATACTATTCGCTGCGTTGGTTCCTTCGCCACCGGTCGCAGATTTTCGTACTCACGGCAGCTTCCCGAACCGGCGAATTGCCTCCAATGCGCCGGTTTCTGGATTCCTTAGTGGTTGGAAAAGCGGGATCGGTTCTCGAAACTAACTCGACACCTATTGGAAAGTTAAACAAGACCGAGGTCGTGGTCGATTTTGATTTGCAGACTCCTCGCCCCGACTCGGCGCCTACGCCAAAACCGGAGCCAAATGTTAAGCCGACCGTTATTGTCAGAATGACAAGAGCGTCTTTTGTCCCTGAGGCTAGGGAAAGCGGGGTGGACGGTGTCATTAGGCTAAAGTTACTGGTGGCGGAGGACGGATTTATCCCAAAGGTGACGGTCAATCGACAGTTACCACAAGGACTGCTTCGTCAGTCATTATTCGCAGCTCTTCGGTCGAAGTTTTTACCAAGAGAGAAGGATGGAAAGCCTGTCGAGGCGACCAAAACCGTGGAATTTTCATTCGGCATTAGATAAATATGTTCAACGCAAAGACGTCAATGGTTCTCGCCTTTTTTCTGGGCGTTCAAGTTTTCGGTCAGCAAGGCGGGGTCGCGGATCTCGTGATCACGAATGCCAACATCCACACCATCGATTCTAAACGGCCGACCGCGCGGTCTATTGCGGTTGTGGGTGACCGCATCGTTATGGTCGGGTCGGACGCGGATACAAAGGCCCTTATCGGGCCGAAGACGAAGGTGATCGATGCGAAAGGAAGGCTTGTTATACCGGGGTTTAACGATGCTCACGTTCATTTTTTGGAGACGGGGCAGCAGCTGTCGTCGGTCGATCTGCGTGACGCGAAAACGCCGCAGGAGTTTGTCGAGCGGATAAAGAATTTTGCGGCAAAATTGCCAAAGGGCCGGTGGATATTGGGCGGCAAGTGGGACCATGAGAATTGGACGCCAAACAATTTGCCGACGGCGGCGATGATCGACGCGGCGACGCCCGATCATCCGGTTTTCATCGACCGGC
>JBGTJP010000050.1:0-2642 GCA_041745075.1 Pyrinomonadaceae bacterium
CCAGAGCTGTGCCGACCGTCTTTTCCGCCGCGACCGCGGCCGATGGCGAACCCGGAGATGGATAAATTAGCTGAAAGGCCGACCCATCTTCGCTTTCCTTTAGAATATAGAGATCGCCGGGCGTGTCCGAAACAACCGCCAATTGTTGATCCCCTGACTTCAAAAAGTTTGACGCGGACAACAGGGAATTTTTGCCGCTACCCGCATGCGAATTCCCGATCGCGTATTTGATCTGCCGCCGCTGATTATTCTCGGGAAGCCTGGGAACCATGCTTCCGATCGTCGATCCTTTCTTTTCCTCACCGAGGATAGTTTGGCCGATCGGGATCGTGAGCGCCCCGGCAAGGAGCAAAACTATCAGCGACCAGGCAATTGTACGGTCGGATATGACAACCGCGGTTTTTGGGGGAACTGTTTTCAGCCGATTCGGAAGCTCTATTTCCTCCGGCCGCGCCGAATCCTCAGGCAAAATGGCTTTTTCTTCATCAGGCCGTTCCAATGGCACGTGAACCGGCCGCAGATCAAACACGGGCGGGCACAGTGATGCCGCAAGACGAGATCCGAAGTCCTCTATGTCCTGCGGACGCCCGACGGCTTGCGGACGCAGGCCCGCCAGGATGATCCGTTCGGCCTCTCGGCCAAGATCGGTGCGGTTTTCGGAGGGCGGCTCGATCTCGCCAGCTCCGATCATCGTCAAAAGTTCGGCCCGTTCCCTGGACCTGAAAGGAACGTCGCCGGCAACCATTCTGTAAGCAAGGGCGGCCAGTGAGTAAACATCCGATGCGGGCGAACGATGGTTAAGTTTTACCAGCATTTCCGGGGCGGCGTAATACAGCGAGTCATCGCCGCCTTCAACATCACGACGCAAATCGATCGGCCAGGCAGTGCCAAAATCGATCAGATGTACCGCTTTTGCCGAACCATCGGTAGCTGAAACGATCACGTTTTGGGGCGCGACGCCGCAATGAAGAATGTTTCGGGAGTGCGCGGCGGCCAAAGCTTCCGACACGCCTTGGATGATCCGCGCGGCCAGTTCCAGGCTAAGCCTTCTGCCGGCCTCAAGCAGTTTGTCGAGGCTCTCGCCTTCGATAAATTCCGAGACCGAGTATGGACGGCCGTCAAATAAACTGCCCGTTTCCAGAATCTCTTCAATATTCGGATGACCAAGCTGTCTGATCGCTTCGCATAAGTCACGGTAGGATGGCGAACTTTCGGCCATGGCCTCCTGCTGTTGCAACTTCACCGATCTGAGCACGGCCCGGCGGCAAAAATTCCCGGTATCTTTTACGATATAGGTGCTAATGCTCCCCGCACGCGAAGGTTTTGTAATATCGCGTTCGACCAGAAAGCGCTCGTATAGTATCCGGCCAACCATCGACTCGGAGCTTTTATAGGGATCGCCGTCCGGTCCCGACGGCAAAATAAGTGCATCGTCGCGAAGCATTCGTCAATAAATATCGCTATTAGGGTGAAATTTCCGGTTCCCGGTGCTGATCAAAGCCAAGAGCGCCAAGCGCGAAATGACCTCCGTCATTTCAAAAGCACGAACTAACCGCTGTTTGGGAACTAAATAAGTATCCTGCGAATTTGTGATTTTGGCAACCGTTTTCTTTCAGAAGTCCGAGATTTCCTTCCAATCGCTGATGACGCGCTCTAAACCTTTGTTGACCCGTTGACGCTTTTTCCGCACAATGATTTTTTAAAGATTGAATATCAACGAGCATTATGACAGGCGATCAGGTTAGACAGACATTTTTGGATTATTTCGAACGAAACGGGCACAAGATCGTCCCGTCGTCACCGCTGCTGCCGGCCAACGACCCGACACTGCTGTTTATCAACGCGGGAATGAACCAGTTCAAGGACGTTTTTCTCGGCAACGAAAAGCGCGATTACACCCGTGCCGCCACCTCGCAAAAATGCATCCGCGCTGGCGGCAAGCATAACGACCTTGACGAAGTTGGCAAGACCGCGCGGCATCATACGTTTTTTGAGATGCTCGGCAATTTTTCGTTTGGCGATTATTTCAAGGAAGACGCGATCAAGTATGCCTGGGACCTGCTGGTCAATGTGTACAAACTTGACCCCGAGCGTCTGTGGTTCTCGGTCTTCGAAGGCGACGACGACGTCGGGCCGGACGACGAGGCTCGTGATCTTTGGATAAAGGCGGGGGCAAAACCCGACCGCGTTCTCGGCTTTGGCCGCAAGGACAACTTCTGGCAGATGGGCGACACCGGCCCTTGCGGGCCGTGTTCGGAGATCCACTATTACATGGGCGAAGACCCTTCCGACCCTGATAGGAATTCGCCGCACTGGGTAAACGGCCCGGGCGACACGACGATGGAGATCTGGAACCTCGTCTTTATGCAGTACAACCGCACGCAGGAGCCAGACGGGTCATTCCAACTGACGCCGCTGCCCGCCCCGTCGGTCGATACCGGTATGGGCCTTGAGCGAATGACTGCCGTTATGCAGCATGTAAAGACGAACTACGAAACGGACCTGATCAAGCCGCTCGTAGAATTTGCGGCCTCGCTGGGAACGCAGGCGCCCTCGCCTGCAACGCCGGTTCCTCCGGCGTAAAAGCTTATGGGTATGCCGGCCACGATTTTGCTTGTCGAGCATCAGCCGCTTACCCGGCT
>JBGTJP010000051.1:0-29624 GCA_041745075.1 Pyrinomonadaceae bacterium
GGGCGTTGAGACCGAAGGTGCCGACGCGATGGCGCAAGCGATCGACGCGGGCCGGCCGGTTGAACTGCCCGCCATCACATCCATCGCAAAAACGCTCGGCGCTCCGTCGGTTTCCGAAACGACGCTGGCGATCGCACAGCGGAACCTGGAAGGCGTTACCGTTGTCACCGATAAAGAAGCTGTCGATGCTCTTATCTTTATTCTTGAACGCCTAAAGGTAATCACCGAACCGGCCGCTTCGTGCACGCTGGCCGCGGCCGTAAGGCTAAAGGAAAGTTTCACGCCCGACAGCAAAGTGGTCCTCATCCTTTGCGGCGGCAACACCGGCGCCGCCGATCTTTGCCGCTATGTGGCCGATCTATTTTAAAGTGCCAGGCGAATGTCCGCAATAACTTGAAAAACCTGTCGGATAAGTGAAAACTGAAGTTGGACTCTTAACTTATCACTTAATACCTATCACCTTTCACCTATTCCGAACAAAAATATCCGCTGCTATTTCGGCTTCGCGGCCTGAGCATTGAAATATGCGATAAACTGAGGGGTCACGTCCGCGGCGTTGCTGAAAACATAGACGCCGCCGGTTTTGCTGGCGTCGATCAGAATATCGATCGAGTTCTTCTTCGCAAAATCGGCCATCGCCTTGGCAACTTCGTCCGAAACAGGCTTTACAAGCTCGTCGTACCGTGTGTCAAAAGCGTTGTTGGCCTCGCCGCTTTTAAAACCGAATTCCCTTTTTAGCCGTTCGAACAGGGCCTTTTTATCCCCGAGGGCCTTTGGGTCCGCAACCGGCGGCGGATTTATAAGTTCCTTCTCAATTCCGTCGATCTGGTTTTTGAGCTTTAACAGGCCGTCCTGTGTTTCTTTGAACTCGCCATTGATCTTTTTTTGAACCGCCAGGAATTTGGTAATACCCAGTTTTTGGTCGGCAAAGGCGTCGGAATAGACGACCGCGACCTTTGCTGGAGCGATCGGCGGTACGCCCATTGACTGGGCCGATCCCAGGATAGACGACGCCATCACAACAAAACCGGATAGAAAAAGGCTTTTCAGGATGTGAAATTTCATAAGGCAATATTTCTCCGTTTGAATATTGCCTAATCGATGCGCCGGCCGGTTCGACGGTTGCATTTGGAGCCCGAACAAATTCCTGATAGGCCGTTTTTTTAAGGCGTCATAAATCCGAGGTTTGAACTTGGAAAAGCGGCGAGATTCGGAAAAATAATGGGAAGATCCGTATCCGTCAGTCCGAACCAGCGTCCGAGAGTGGCCGCGTATTGATCTACGCTTGTTGTCGGCAGCCACCGTCCCCGGGCACCGCCCGTATCGACGTCGTCAGGCCCGCCGAGGGTCAGCGTCGGGAAGATGCTGCCCGAACCGTCCGGCCTCGTGCTGCCATAAAAATCGCCGCCTATCACGGAACCGCCAAGGACGAGCATGTGATTCCCCCACGCATGATCGGTTCCGACGCCCGAACCCGTGCCGGACGGGTTCAAGGTACGCCCGAAATCGGAGAGCGTGAATTGTGTGACCTTGTCCTGCATGCCCTGGGCTCCCATTTCGTCATACAGGGCTCGCATTGCCTGGCTTAGCTCGTTCAGTTGGACGGTCTGGTCACTTAACTGATTTTGATGCGTGTCGAACGCGCCGATCTCGACAAAGAAAACCTGCCGGTTAATGTTTAGGTCGGTACGTTTCTTTATCATCCGGGCGACCTGTTTTAGCTGCCGACCGATCTCGGTGTCCGGAAACGTGGCGGTCACCTCCTGGAACGAATTAAGGGCCAGGCTCGCAGTTTGTGCCTGGTCCATTATATGGCTCGTCGCTTTGACAAGTTCAGAATCCAGATCGACCGTGCGCAGTTCGGCGAGGGCCGTTGTCCGGGCCGCCGAAAACGGGTCCGTGCAGCAGGTTGAATAGGTAACCAATACCTCATTTAGCGGCGTCGCGGCGTCATTGATCGCCAGCGGCGTTGTAGTTTGTCCAAGCGTAAAGAGCTGCGTCCCGCCGATCGATGTGATCATCGGCACCTTCCCGGACGGATTATTGGCGGCGTTGGTCCGGTCGGCAACACGCCCGCCCCAGCCGATCGGGTTAGGTGAATCCGCCCGCGACGATTGCTGCTGCTGGACCTGATCCGAATGCGAGAAAAGCTGATATGGCCGCCACGCCGGATTCTGCTGATACTGCGTTTTTGTCAGCGGCCGGGTGAGGTTGCCGGTATTTACGACCGCCGCAAGTTTGCCCTGTGCCCAAAGCGGGTGAATGCCGCCGTTGATCCCGCCCGAAACCGTTCCGAGATTTGGATTCAAACCATAACTCAGATTGTTGATCCGGGGCACGGCGATCGGCAGAAGCTGGTTTTGCGGAATCGCGAGCCCCTGGGCCGAACGGGCCCCGGAGTATGCAGCGTAGTTGCTGACGGTCGCGTCCGAGTGGTTCGGCACGATCAGGTTATTTCCGTCGTTGCCGCCCGACAACAATATACAGACGAGTGCCCGATAATCGGATGGAGGAGCCGCCGAGCTTTTATCCGGTGATTGGGCCATCGCGCTCATAAGCCCGAAATGACGAGCCTGTGTCGCCAGTGCCGTCATGCTCAAGGTGGCGCCCGATCTTATCAAGAATTGCCTTCTGTTCGTTTTCATCGTTTTTCACCTCAGCGTTGTATTTGAAACTGGGACGAGCTTGCCGTCAGAAAAAGGGCCTGCCGGGCCTTAAGATCGGCGGAAACATTAAAGGTTATCGCTGTCTTGATCCTGGTTTTCATCGCGTCGGACATCGTGCCGTGCATCATCTTCGAATTAAGCCGCTCGATCAACAGATTGCCGGTCGTGTCGGCCGCTGCCAGGGCGGTCAGTTCGGAACGATCTATCGAGGTCCCGCACGGAACATACGGATACGGATCTTCAGCGGTCGCGGGATCGAACCAAAAACCGTCACCCATGGTCAGGAAATAAATATAGTTATTTTTGTCGAACGACGACCCGGTGTTGGCCAACGCAAATTCGGGCCCGAGGATGTCGGTGCCGGGCACTACATAATCCGGCGGAAAATAATTAAAGACGGTCGGCGGGGCCCAAACCTCTTGCCCCATTGATCCCATTACCCAGCCGAAAACGCCGTCGCTTTGGTTCTGACATGACGGTGGAGCGGTTGACGGGCCGACCCCTGCCCGAACGTTATACATTCGCAGGACGTTCGTGAAATATTGAAGCGGCTC
Organism: Pyrinomonadaceae bacterium; assembly: GCA_041745075.1. Classification (GTDB taxonomy): domain Bacteria; phylum Acidobacteriota; class Blastocatellia; order Pyrinomonadales; family Pyrinomonadaceae; genus OLB17. Next base: position 3,221 of record JBGTJP010000051.1, read on the forward strand.
GCGCATCTTTCCGTAAGCCGGATCGGTCTTTTTGCTTCCGCGGGCTTCGGGGTCCAACAGAACGGCCTTTATCAATGCCTTCATGTCGCCGCGAACGCCTGCTCCATTGGTGTTGAATGCGGCTGCCACGCGGCCGACATAGGCCGGGCTTGGATCGCTGGTGACAAAGTGCTGAATAAACAGTTTACCGATGAACGGCCCAACATTCGGATGATAGAAGATATTATCCAGCGTCTTGTTGAGGGAATCTTCGGCGTATGCCCGGCGGTTGGTGTCGTTCGTACAGTTGGAACATGCCGCGATAGTCGGATTCGGTGCGCCCGAGTAATTGAACAGCGTTTTCGCCGTCTGGTCGTGATTGTTCGGCGTCTGGAGATACATCGGGTCGATAAAGTTGGGAGCGCCGACCGCTATGTTTGCACATGCCGGATTCGATCCGTTGCTGCACTGGGTCCACCCCGTGAACACCTTTGTAAACTGATCGATCTTTGCCTGATCGTACGTCGGAATCCGATTGTTCTGGCCGTCAAGAATGTACGTACCATCAGGGTTGAGCATATACAGCCCAACCGTGAATAGCTGCAAAAGCTCGCGCGGGAAATTTTCGTTCGGGTTCTGGCGGGTGCTCCTCACCATGTCGAGGTACTCGCCCATCGCTGGGCTGAGCGTCATTTCGCGCATCAGGTCACGGTAATTGCCGAATGCATTACGGTCGAGTATTTCCGTATATTCCTGCATCCAACGGTTCTGATAGACCGTCCGTGCGGAGACGACCCAAATCTGGTGCAACGCCCACGAAACACGCCGGCGAAGCTGGTCGTCGCCGTAGAGGGCTTCCCGCACCATCCATTTTTGATTGTCATAGATCCAATAGTGGTTGCGATGGCACAAATTTATCTCGGGGCTGGTCCCGTACGGCCCGCCGCAGCCGACATCGCCGTCGAAAGGTTTTTGAGCGAAGTTAGAATAAGGAATTGTCGGATACGGCACATCGAACTGGTTTTCTATCCATCGGCGAATTCCCAATTGCCTGATCCGAAAGTCGAGCGCCGCGGTCGGCCCGAACGCGGCCTGTTCCATAAAGCGCGTACGGTCGCCGACCGTCGAGAAACGCTGGGCGACAGGAGCCTGAGCCGATGGAGCCGGCGATGGCACCAGGCCGTCAGGATCGGGCACCTGGATCGTTCCTGACGTCAGCCGCAGGCTGTTGCTCGTATTTCCGCGCCACGAAACGCGGATCTTCAACCCGCCTTTTCCTTCCGGCTGGCCGTTATAACCATTGGGGTCGAAAACACGCAGGATAAGCCCGTATATCCACGGACGTTTTGGAAGTCGGTGAATGTTTTCGACCGCCAGCCTAAACTTCCGGCCTGCCTTGTCGGACGCAAATATGCGAAATGCATTCGAGCCTTCGCCTTCAATAAGATCGACATTCGTTACAAAGACGACGACCCGCGAACCCGGCAAGATGGCCGCAGTGCTGTTTGCCGGCATCCCGCCCGACCAGTCGTCAGCGTTCACCGCAAGTACACGTGTGGAATTCGTTTCGCTGATCAGCACCGGTTCCGGCGAATCGCCCTCATCCTGGGCCACGGCCGATCGAACGCCCGCCAAACACAAGAAGATTACTAACACGCCGATAATCGATTCCGTCCGGCTGAAATGCCAAAGGCCTGATCTTTTCATAAATTCTCCCTCGTCGGGTGGGTAAGCGAATATCGCAAGAAATTAGGTGGCTTTGTTTTGAAATGCTTTCCGGCAGCTAAGGCCGGTCACAGGTTCGATCAAATGTCTAAAAGGTTCAGATCCGGGGGGCTGGAAGAACCAGGTTCGAGGCTTGTGCGTCGATCAGTTTTCTTTCGATCAGTAAAATCTTACCTTATTGCACCCGGGAAGTTCAATACAAAAGTTATACGGGTCCACGGGCGTGTATCCGTTTCTCTTGTTTGCGCGCGCAGCAAACTGAAGTTTGCTGGACGCCTCGTACGCGTCCGTCAAACTTCAGTTTGACGCCTCCGGTTTGGTTAACCTTTAAGCGTGTGACAGATGCAGCATCGATCTAATTTCGTTGGCTTTGGCGACAACGACCGGTGTCAGATCGGAGGTGATCAAAAGCTCGCTTAAACCATCGAATGTACTGTCATCTTTTATGGTCTGGAGAACATGAAGCAGCGCAAGTTTCACGTTTTCGTCGCGGTGCCGGGCGAGCGTTTTATATATCGGTTCGGTTTCGCCCGCCTTAACAAGCAGGGCGGTCAAAGCGTAGGCTTCGTAAGCATTCCTTCTGTCCGTGTGGACCAGCCGGTCGAATGACCGCTCTACAATATCTCCCTCGATCGCGCACCTTGCCACGTGCCGCATCCTGGCCATGTCGCCCGATTCGACGATCCTCGCCCATGAATGTGCCCGGTCGAAGTTCAATTTGAACAGGGCCCGTGCAGCGGAAGCCCGGACTTCGCGGGTCGGGTCGGCACAGCAGGTTACGATCGTCTCAAAGACCGATTCGTGGTCTATCTCCGCCAGGATCAACACCGCATCCGACCGAAGTTTGGATGATAGATCGTACAATGCCATCTGTGCGATGGCCGCTATCGAATTCGAGGTTTCGAACGATGCAAGCAATTTCAGGGCCTGTGTCCGAACCTGTGCATCCTCTTCCGAGTCCTCGTTCGTTTGCTCAATGGCGTCAAGCAGCGACAGATCATTCGAGTCAGGCAGCTGCAAGAATGCATTCGTCTTTTGCAGCCGTACAAACGAGCTGACCGGCAATGCGGCGAAACCGCTTTTTGGCTCAGGTATGACCGGCGCCGGCTTTGGCTCCTTTGGTTTCGTGGGCAGCGGCTTGGCGTTTGCGCGGTACGTCATGCGAATGCCGCCATTCGGTAACACGGAGGCGGCTGATTTCAAAGCCGCGGCAGCTTTTTTCCGCATGGACACGGCCAGAACCAGCAGCCCCACGATCGCGGCGACCCCAATATAGACCCCGTACGACGATTCGTCCGCCGGCGGTGGAACATTCGGTTTGGCCTGAGCGGAAATATCTAATGCCGCCGCAAATATTGCAGCTGCTGCATTTATGGCAATGTAAAAAAGAGAGGGTCTCAACTTCATGGCGATATCAAAGATACTCTATATGAATTATCGGGAGCGGCGGGATCTGGGTCGAAAAACGGAAGGCGTTGGCGACCTTTTCCCGTCACTACTATTATGCACGATCGGTTGAAGTTTGTCATTGCAAATATCAACGGTGTTAATAAAAGTTCAACTTCTTGATAATTCCTGAATTTTTTTCCGATCGATCCGGCTTTAGGTAGTGGGTCATTTTGAAATTCTGCGGTTTCTCCGCTTTGTGAACTTGTTGTCGGCCCTTCGTGTCCTTATATGTTTGAACTTTTCTTAACACAAAAAGCACCAAGAAAAGATACAAAGTTCACGAAGGATTTCAAACTGACCCACTAACGGGCTTTACGAACTAAAGATTTCAGTTTAAAGTTATCGAACCGTTACCGAAGCCGTTTATCATGATCGCCGCCACGACCGTTTCAGAAACATCGTTCCCGGACTTGACCCTATTGCACCGGGGAAAAGTGCGCGATGTTTATGAGATAAGCGATACCGAGTTGCTCCTGGTTGCTACCGACCGCATCTCGGCGTTTGACTGTATCCTGCCGACGCCCATACATCGAAAGGGCGAAATTCTGACCCGGCTTTCAACGTTTTGGTTCGGGCGGCTGGCACCGCTGACCGGCCATCATCTTGTCAACGCCGATTTCGAACGGATGCCCGAAAACGTTCAAAGACACGCCGAACTTAAAGGGCGGTCGGTTCTTGTAAAACGGACCAAGGTATTTCCCGTCGAATGTGTGGTTCGCGGCTATCTTGAAGGGTCGGGATGGAAGGATTATCAGGCGACGGGATCGATCTGCGGTCACGAGCTTCCCGCCGGACTTCGGCAATGCGACCGCCTGCCTGAGCCGATCTTTACGCCGGCAACCAAGGCAGCCGCCGGACACGACGAGAATATTTCCGGGGCCAGGTTCGCCGAAATTATCGGAGCAGAGACGGCCGGGAAACTCAGCACCCTTAGCCTGCGGCTTTATAACGAGGCCAGTGAGTATGCGATCGGCCAGGGCATCATCATTGCCGACACAAAGTTTGAATTCGGTGTCGATGCCGATGGTCGAATTCTTTTGATCGACGAGGTTCTAACGCCCGATTCGTCACGTTTTTGGTCGGCGGAAACTTATTCGCCCGGCCGGGCACAGGCGTCATTCGATAAACAATTTGTAAGAGAATTCCTGGAAACGCTGGATTGGGATAAAAAACCGCCGGCCCCGCCGCTGCCGGACGAAGTGGCCCAAGCGACCACCGAGCGTTATTTAGAGGCGTACCGGATCTTAACCGGCAACAACCTCTAAGCCAGACGCAGAGGCGGTTTTCACCTTTTCACCTTTTCGCTTTTCACTTTTTCACTTTTTCACTTTCACCCTATGCTTCTTCGCGACAGAATGGAATCGGTGATCAACGAGCTGGTGAAAGGCAACATCATGCTTGACGAAGCGATCGCGGAGTTCGAAAAGCTCTATATCAAGACCGCTCTGGCAAAGTATTCCGGCCACCTGTCGAACACCGCGACGGCGCTTGGCATTCACCGGAACACGCTTGCAAAACGCTTAGCCGCCTACGATGCAGAGTCCAAAAAGTTAATGCGTCCAAAGCGGAATGGAATGGTCAAACGTTCCGCCGCAAAAGGCTAGGATCGTGTCAGATCACCTCGGCTCGAGAATTTCCACCGCATCACCGACGCGAATAACGCTGCCCGCATTTTCCGCGATCAAGTTCTGTCCAAATATGACGGCATTCTTCGTTACACCAAGCTGCTCAACCCGTTCCGGCATAACAATTTCCGCACGCCGGTATGTTGCGAGTGTCTTCAGCGGTTCCTTGCCATCAAATTCGCCCCGCGACTGTTCGACGGTCGTAATAACACAACGCTCGCACGGTTTTGTTCCGCGAAATTCAGCCTCGCCGATGCGAATTCTCTGCCAATCGTCTTCGGCGTAGGCGTCCGACTCCGAAACCACCAGATTCGGCCGAAACCTGTTCATCGGCAGGGGCTTAAAAACCTCCCCTCCTTGTCTGAGGAGGGGTGGCAGCCGCTTCGGCTGACTCGGTGGTGGATCGAAATTGTCCGCAAGTCTTTCATTCAAATCCGTCAGCGACGCTTCTCCCAAAACCATCAACGGATAACCATCCGCAAAACTCACAACATCGTCATTTTTATTAAACCGCGGATTCACACTTCGCCGCGAACCATCCGGCATATAGACAAGCTGGCAGTTTGTCCCGATCACATCCGAGAACCACTCGCTGATCTCGCCGTTATAGATGACAGCGTCACAGGAGCTGCTCCAGACCGTCACCCGCCCACGCGTCCCGCGATCCGGCTCAAACGGTATCGCCATCCCGCCCGCGTTTTCACTCTCTACTCTCAATCCTCCACTATCAATTTTCACCGTGATCAAGGCCATCTGCGGAAACTCCCGCTGCGTAAAGAACATGCCATCCGGCGTGGTCAGCATCCAACGACGGTCGTACTGCAGTCCGCGTTCTTCGACAACAGCCGAATCAAGCGAGATTCCCTTCAAAGATTTAATCGGGTAAATGTTTATTTCTGATATGTGCATCCTATCTTTCGAGTTCAGCAGCGTAGCTCTTACACTTCTTCAATGCCTCATTCCGATCATTAGCCGTACAGGCAACTTCCCGGCCGAGCCTATCAGTTCCTTCAGCTCGCCAAACTCCGTTGGACACTTCAAATACTTGAAATGACCAGTTCCGGACTTCTTCTTCTATCGACACTTCTTTTTTCATCTCGATCATAAACTTGATAACGTCACCATCAGGTTTTCTAAAAAACCTGTAACCCACTTGACAGTTTAACCCAGTTTACCTATACTAGCACTCACCAGACACGAGTGCTAAAACGTCGATTTCAAGCCGTGGCTGCGCAGTTTATTTTAGTCTTATTTTTTCAATTTCAAAAAAGGAGTAAACCAGAAATGGCAACAAACATAACACCACTACACGACCGCGTGATTCTACGCCGGATCGAGGACACCAACAATCAGACGGCGGGCGGGCTTTTTATCCCGGATTCCGCAAAGGAAAAGCCGCAGGAAGGCGAAGTTATCGCCGCCGGCGAAGGCAAGTATAAAGAAGACGGCACCCGCCAGTCGCTCGACGTCAAGAAAGGCGACCGCGTACTGTTCGGCAAATACAGCGGCAGCGAGATCAAACTCGACGGCGAAGAATTTTTGATCATGCGCGAAGACGAGATCCTCGGCATCATCTCGAGAGCCGGCGAAGCCGCCAAGTAAAACAGGCTTTCCAGCCTGTTTTCGGCAGATCAAAGATCATTTGATCCAATAAGGGCCGACGAGCCCGACAACGACAGGCTGGAAAGCCCGTCGTACAAAAGTTTAGGAGAATAGAAAAAAATCATGGCAAAACAAGTAGTTCACGGAGAAGATTCACGTTCCGCAATTCTGCGCGGTGTAAACCAGCTCGCGGATGCGGTTAAAGTTACGTTGGGACCAAAAGGCCGCAACGTTGTTATCGACAAAAAATTCGGCTCGCCGACGATCACCAAAGACGGTGTCACGGTCGCTAAAGAGATCGAATTAAAAGACACGCTCGAAAACATGGGCGCGCAGATGGTCCGCGAGGTTGCCTCCAAAACGAGCGACGTAGCCGGTGACGGCACGACGACCGCGACGGTCCTTGCACAGGCGATCTTCAAAGAAGGCGTCCGCACGGTAGCCGCCGGTGCAAACCCGATGGCGCTCAAACGCGGTATTGAAAAGGCAGTTGCCGAAGTTGTCGGCGAGGTCGCCAAACTTTCCAAGCCCGTCTCGGGCGAGATGATCGCCCAGGTCGGCACGGTTTCGGCCAACGGCGACGCTACGATCGGCAAGATCATCGCGGAAGCAATGGACAAGGTCGGCAAAGACGGTGTCATCACGGTTGAGGAATCGAAGACGATGGACACCAGCCTCGAAGTCGTCGAAGGTATGCAGTTCGACCGCGGCTATCTGTCGCCTTATTTCGTGACCGACCCGGACAGAATGGAAGCCGCTCTCGACGAGCCGTTCATCCTGATCAATGAGAAAAAGATCTCGAACATGCGCGATCTGCTTCCGATCCTCGAACAGGTTGCCAAACTCGGCAAACCGCTTCTCATCATTGCAGAAGATGTCGAAGGCGAAGCTCTCGCAACTCTCGTTGTCAACAAACTTCGCGGCACATTGAACGTCGCTGCCGTTAAGGCACCGGGCTTCGGCGACCGCCGCAAGGCAATGCTCGAAGACATCGCGGTCCTGACGGGCGGCAAGGTGATCAGCGAAGACCTCGGCATCAAGCTCGAGACGCTGACCATCGACGACCTCGGCAAAGCCAAAAAGGTCACCATCGACAAAGACAACTCCACGATCATCGAAGGTGCGGGTGCAGGCGACGCGATCGACGGACGCATCAAGACGATCCGCACGCAGATCGAAGACACGACCAGCGACTATGACCGCGAAAAACTGCAGGAACGCCTCGCCAAATTGGTCGGCGGTGTTGCGGTGATCAAGGTCGGTGCCGCGACCGAGACCGAAATGAAGGAAAAGAAGGCCCGCGTTGAAGACGCAATGCACGCAACCCGTGCGGCGGTCGAAGAAGGCATCGTAGCCGGCGGCGGAGTTGCCCTGGTCCGTGCCGGCAAGGTGCTCGACAACTTCAAGACGGATGCTGAAGATCCCGATGAACAGATCGGTGTCAACATCGTCCGCCGTGCTCTCGAAGAACCGCTTCGCCAGATCGCGCAGAATGCGGGTCAGGAAGGCGCGGTGATCGTCGGCAAGGTTATCGAAGGCAAGGACAGCTACGGCTTTAACGCCGCCAGCGAGAAGTTCGAAGACCTCGTCGCAGCCGGTGTCATCGACCCCGCAAAGGTCACGAGAACTGCCCTCCAAAACGCAGCCTCGATCGCCGGCCTGATGCTCACCACCGAAGCCATGATCGCTGACGCCCCCGACGACAAGGGCGGCGACCCAATGGGCGGAATGGGCGGCGGCATGGGCGGCATGGGCATGGGTATGTAATCCGAATTCCGAGTCCTTAGGAACCGTTAGGGTTCGACTCAGCAGTGGGTCGAACCCTTTCTTATAATAGTCCACAGGGTGTGGTAGGTTCACCAAAGACAGATGCCTAAAAGTAAACATATTAGAAAATCAAAAAGCGGAAAAAGCAGGACCCCGATTAGTGGACATAAGCGTGTTGGCAAAGTACTCTCACCCCCGATTTTTGAAATCCCGAATCTGCAAATGGCATCGTGGATTCATGACCGGTCGCCAGAGATGGTCTGGGCAGCATTAATCCTCGCTCAGGCCACGGAGCATAAATATGCAATCGCAGAGTTGCGTCGCATTCTCAAATTCGTGGAGGAGGCGGCGGATCGCGCGGAGTTTCACGATTTAACACTTAGTGGAATTTCAAAACTCACTCCTGAGCGCAGAGAACGAGTAATTAGACATATGCTGGAGTCGAGTATGTCTAGGAAGCTCTTTGTTCTCTTAAGTTTTTCAATACTCTTCCTGCCCACGATCAATGGATCTGACTTAGTGGCTCCTTCATATATCAGCATCGATTCAATCGAAAAAATCGCCGGGGAGGATACTTGGGAAGAATATGTTCCGATGAACTTGGGACACTGGGCAGGCGTCGATTTGCGTAAGATGAGCGAAGGCGTCGGACTAAAAGACTTGTACGATCAGTATTATTCTTGGCCATCTGGTTTCGTACATACCTCTTGGGGGGCGGTTCGAGAGGCTTGCTTCAAAACTTGCGTCAATCCATTACATCGATTGCATCGCGTTCCGCATCGCGGTCAGCTTGTAGACGCGGTTTCGGATGCCGCAAGCCTTGTCGATCAGATCCTTAGTGAAATTGATGATGCTTATCCTTCATTCAAAAATCGGCTCGTTTCAGTAGTAACTGGAGTATGAGCGGTTAAGTCCTTTTTAATCCGCGAAGGATGCCATATTTTATCGCTCCGCCCGAAGCATAACGCATAAAATCAGGGCCACAAAATCAGGGCTATTCCTGGGTTTTGCGGCTTCGCCGCTCTATATGCGGTGAAGCTCTGCTTCACCGACAGCCCGACAATTCTTCTGCGGCTACGCCGCCGGTCTCCATTTGATCTTGTCGATATCAACTGTCAAAGGTTCATTCTCCACAGCCCGACGGTGCCAGATCCGCGAACTGGAATACTGATACTCATCCGGATGCTCCACCAATCCGGCCCGGACAGGGTTGAGATGGATATAATTCACCTTCTGCATGAAAGCATCTTCACCGGTTACTCTGAGCGCATTCGGATGATGCTCGTAAACGGAGTTTTTGTACTTTTTCTCCCGCTCCTGAATTCGAAGCTTCGCAAGCGAGCTTTCGAAACCGCCCATCTTTAGATAATCGATCACCCTCTTCGCCGAGATGCCGTTCATAAAGCGAAGCACATCTTTTATCGCCCGGCCATTATCAGTTAGCAGGTGAGTGTGGTCGGGCATTATCACATAAGCGAAGATCAATATAACGCCTGAGATGCGCGCTTCATTAAACGCATCAGCGACGACCTTTTTCACCTCGTCCGTCCGAAATATCGGAAGCCGCTTGTGGGCGACAGAGGTCAGGTAATAGGCTGGATTATCTCTTGAGACTTGGAACATTCTGATGGCGGTGGCATAGCCGCAAGAATTTTTAGGTGCAATTATCGGAAAAGCGGAGCTTTTCCGCAAATAGACGGGCGGAGCCCGAAGAAAGTTTTTACTTTAATCAGTCAGACTTAAATCAAACGGTCACTCAGACGGGCTTAGCCCGAAGAAAAGGCGAGCAAACGCTAAACTGATCCTCGCGGCTTCGCCGCTCTATTTGCGGTAAAGCTCTGCTTCACCGGCAGACCATCAATTCTTCTGCGGCTATGCCGCAGCCTCTCAAGCTTCAAGACGCGAGCCCCACGCCTGCTGCGTTCGCGCGCACAGAAAGAGGATGTCTGAAAAGTCCGCTTTGCGGACGCAAGAATAAAAGCTACATGCGTGAGTATGTAGTCGAGCCCGCAGTTTTGATCGAGCCCGCTTTGCGGGCGACAGTCTGGTAAATACTACAGCTACCAAGTTTTACAGGCTTTCTGGTCGCCCGCAAAGCGGGCTTTCGCACCCTGACCGTGCGGTCTCCATGCTCACGCATGGAGCTAGACTCTACTGCCCGCAAACGGGCAAAATCGGCTTTTCAGACATCCTCTTTTGATCTATGGTTGCAATATCCAGCTAGCCGGTGGTGGAGGTCGCCTGCTCGCCGGAGATGGTGTTGTGAATTTCAAAGAACTCGGGCACGCCTTCACCGACGCCAAGCTCCTGCATGATCGGGCCGTTGAAGACATCGGCATAATTTGCGGCTATTGCCTCGACAGCCATCGGTTCTCTATTTTGCACTACCGGACAGGGGGTCTTGACAGCCTCTAGAACGGGAGTATTATTACGATTACAACACACATACTGATTCGCAGTTGGGCATCGCCCGCTGAGTTGGACGTGGCTATTTTGCTTTTAATTTATTTGCGAAAGATTGCACCGATTTATGGACGGAAACAAAACTTTTCCAAAGAATGCACCTCTTTTGCTTCAAATCTCGCTTACGTAAATAGAAACGAAAATTTGGGCAGATGGCTGCTGAATTGAGCGTGGCAGCGATCCGGACAAAGCCCTCTTTGCTTTTACGCTCGATCAGAATGGAACTGGAGAACAATTATGAAACGAGTTTATCTAAGCACACTGTTTATGTGTATTTTCGTTATTGGATCCCGGGCACAGACCGCGGCCCCGACGCCGCCCGCAACGACGCCCGGAGCCGTAACGCGTGTCATCTATTTTGACGTTCTGCCGGGAAAGACGAATGAATTTAACACCTTTATTCGTACCCACACCATCCCCATCTTTGAGGAACAAAAGAAGCAGGGCTTGATCGTCAGTTATGGTTACTTTACAAAGCCCACGACCGATGGCCCGGGCGACTGGGACCTGGGCCTGCTTCTCACGTACAAGAACTATGCGGACGCTATCGATTTCAATGCCGACAGAAATGCGAAGTTCGATGCGATCGGCCTCGCCCATTACGGTTCGGCCGATGCGAGAACCAAGGCCAATGATTCGCTGAATGGCATGCGTACCGTGGTCTCAAGTTTCCTCGTCAGAGGCGTGACATTTAATCCGATGCCGAAGTAAAACACTTACCAGACAACGCGATGAGCAAAGGCCCCGTCCTCGCGACGAGGCCTCTTTGATCTCCAACTGCAATATCCCGTTAGCCTGCGGTTGAGGCCGCCTGCTCGCCGGAGATGGTGTTGTGAATTTCAAAGAACTCGGGCACGCCTTCACCGACGCCAAGCTCCTGCATGATCGGGCCGACGATCGCGAAGAACTTATCAAAATTCTCGCGTGTGTCCCAAATATCGCTTACGTGAAGGTTCGCCTTGTCGCCAAAGCTCACATGGTAGAGGCGTCCGGGCGGGTTGCCCGCTCCTGCAGCCTCAAGCCGTTTTACTACTTCGTCATACTTAGCCGCCGTAAATCCGGTCGGCGCAATTCTCATCACAAATGCCATTTTCTCTCCTCTTGTTCCGCAAAATCGGAACTGCCCAAAACCAATAACTTTTACTCGATGTTGCCAGTATACCACCTCCGGCCAACCGCGACCTTTTGAAACGTCTCCATAGCTTCTTACACACGTCGAAGGCGACTATCTTGGATGGCGAGAGCGGGCCAACGTGGATTTGTTTGGACGCTAGTGCGTAGTGCAGTTTTCGTCGATGGAGGCAGACCCTCTGTTTGGCTTGACAATATGTGGCAGCGTGGTTAAACCTATACGCGATCAGAACGAGTAAAGGAAAGCTTGAAAAGGTTTTATCACGCGCGAAAACCTGAGGCTTTTTTGCTTTTAATTCAACAGAAATTCAGGAGAAAGAAATGAGAAGACTTTTATCTATAACAATGATGGCTGCCGCTGCCCTTTGGATGTCGGGCTGCGGAGCACCGGCGACAAACAATGCACCGGCAAACAATGCCAACACGACAAAATCGACTGCTGCCGCGCCGACCGCTGAAACTTTCCTTGATATGGAAAAGAAAGCGAACGAAGCTTATAGCAAGGGCGACGCCGCTTACTTCGAAGGCATGCTCTCCGACAAGGCCGTCTTGTCTATGGGCAAGGACCGCATGGGCAAGGAAGCGATCGTTTCAATGATCAAGACCGCAAAGTGCGACGTAAAGGACGGCGTAAAGCTCAGCGAGCCGCATATGTCGAAGATCAACGACGACACCTACGCATTCACTTACAAAGACGATACCGCGGGCACCTGCACCGAAAACGGCAAGACCATGGAGATGAAGCCCGTCCGTGCCTCGACCGTTTGGGTCCGCAGCGGCGACAAGTGGCAAGCCGTATGGCACGGTCAGACCGAGTTAATGGCTCCACCGGCCGCTGACAAGAACGACGATAAGGCCGCCGAACCTATGGCAGTCGAACCGAAGAAAGATGAGGCTAAGAAAGAAGAGCCTATGAAAGACGAAAAAGCGGCCGCAAATGCGAATTCGGCTCCTGCTGAGCCGGCAAAGTTGACCGCTTCGGCAAACACCGACGCCCTGGTCAAGCTGCACGCCTCGGGCTGGGAAGCATTCCGCAACCGGGACGCTAAGGCATTCGACGGAATGCTTGCCTCAAGCTTTAGCTTTGTCGCACCGGACGGCAGCTACGTCGGATCGAAAGCTGACGCTATCAAGGCATGGACCGAGACGATGAAATGCGAAGGCGTCACCAAAACCAGCTTTACCGATGGCTTTGCTCAATCGATCTCGCCAACGGTCGAGATATTGATGGGCAAGGGCAATGCCGACGGCAAATGCGACGGCCAGCCAAATGGCGATCTGTGGCAGACCGCCGTTTATGTCAAAGAAGGCGATGCGTGGAAACTCGCATATATGTTCGAACAGCTGCCCCACAAGGGAATGTAAATTCCCCGAATTGAAAAGCCGCGATCTTAAACTAAAGGTCGCGGCTATTCAAGACACTCCCCTCCTTGTCTAAGGAGGGGTGGCAGCCGCTTCGGCTGACGGGGTGGTGAAGGTTTTTAAACGGCCCATCATTGCCTTGTTTTGCATCTATGCACTTTTTTCTAATTCTTCATGGCCGTTTCGGCCCGGATCTTTGACATTTCCCGCTCGCTAATCGAAACGCGATGCATCGTTCCACCTGACATTCTTAATGGAACGATTGTTGCGTACGACTATTGCGGCAATTGAGTTTAACCCGTTTCGCTTTGGACACCAACGCCGGAATGAATTACGTCGGTAACTGCTGCTTTTGGCGTTTAATTCAATTGCCGCGTTGTTTGGAGCATGGTTAATGGCGGTCTTTTGCGGTGGAGCGGCTTTTCGGCTATTATCGCGACTCTAATGGAGATATTCGTTTACAAGCAGGGAGCCGAAAAGGTCGAAGAAGGTTTTAGGTCGAGTGACCTGCCGGGTTTGCTCGAGGACAAGAATAATCTTGTTTGGGTTGACTTTCTGGGCGAGACGCCGGAGCAGGTCGAAGAAGCAAAATCGATCTTGCTGGAGGTTTTTAAGTTTCACTATCTGACCGTCGAAGACTGCATCGAAACCCGAAACCAGCCAAAGGTCGAGGCCTTTCCGAACTATATCTATTTTATCGTCCACGGAATCAAGACGGGCGAGACGGGGCCGGAAAATTTTGTAACGAAAGAACTTGACGGGTACCTCGGTGAAAACTTTGTCGTAACCTATCACGACCAGCGCTTCCGCAGTATAAAGACCATCAAAAAGCAGATCCGAACCAGCCATTTCGCTTGTACCCGCGGGGCAGCCTATTTGCTGCACCAAATTTTAGACAATCTGGTCGATCTGTATATGCCGATCGTGGATGCATTTGACGAGAAGATCAATGTGCTCGAAGACCGCGTTTTTGATATGCGGAACAGCAGCAACGCGATTCTTGAAGAGGTTATGGACCTGCGAAGAAGTGTCGCCCGGCTAAGGCGGATATCGGCCCGGCAGTTAGAGGTGCTTTATCGCATTTCGCACGGCGAATTTCCGCAGATTCCCGAGCCCATTCTTCCCTTTTTTCGGGACGTTCATGACCATCTTCTTCGCATCTCGGACCTGGCGGAAAGCTATCGCGACCTGGTAAGCAGCCTGTTCGACATCCATTTTGCCGTCATAGCCACACGCACTAACGATGTGATGAAGACGCTTGCCGTGCTTTCCGCGATCATACTGCCCCTCTCGCTGATCGCGGGAATCTACGGAATGAATTTCGAGTTCATGCCTGAACTGCATACGCCACACGGCTATTTTGTCACGCTTGGCGTTATGGCCATTGTTGCGGTCATTCTGCTGATATATTTCTGGCGGCGCGGATGGATCTTTCAACCGGACGAGATAGTTGAGCCGCTACACGGACAGAAAATTGACGACCCGGATATGTCGTAATACGGTCAAACCTGTTCGAGAAGCCGTTCAACCTGAAGGTCGCCAAAACCGTAAACTCCGGCCCGTTTTTGGAACTCAGGGAAGACTGTCTCGATCCGGTCAAGGCCGTCCGCCTTTAATTCCCGCACGATCTCGGCCGGCCGCGAATCGATCCGGGCCGCTGCCTCGCACACCTCTTTCAGGAATGGAAAAGACGGCGACCTATATTCTCCCAATTCCGCTAGCTTGTCAGCATCCCTTTTTGAAAAGGCCCGCCAAAGCGCGGAACCTGTTTCGATATCTTCACCGGTGAATTTTGTTCGAGCATCAAAACACTCCGATAAAGCTGCCGCATCCAGGATGCCGAAGCCCTTCCAAACATCATCCGGTGAAGCATTGACGGGTGCGACGCGGAAGACCGACGCTTCCGTGCCATTGAGCAGATCGAGGCAGAACCACATGTTCGCATGACAGAAAAGCTCGTATTCGAACCAGAGATTAACTTCATCCTTTTCAGAAAGCCCGATCAGCCTCTCAAGCTCGTATGCAACATTTTCCTGATATTCGATCGGATCGCCGCCATATTCGACAGCTATGAAATTTGCCCGCCGGTCCCAAAATTCATCAAGTGTCCGGCCCGAAACATCGCCGGTTACCAGGCACTCACGGCAGACAATGACCTCACCGTCAATGCTGGTTTTCGTAAATTCAGCCGTGAGCGAATCGCCCGGAAGAACGTGCAGGATCATATCGAAAGGCTAACCGTGTATATCACCGAAAGGCAAATCCCGGCATAGACGCCCGCAACGATATCGTCGGCGCAAATACCCAGCCCGCCCGGCAGAACCTCAAGTTGGCGGATCGGATACGGCTTCCATATATCGAAAAAACGAAACAGAAGAAATCCGGCAAGCACGAAGGGCCACCCGATCCCGAATGGAACGAATGTAAGTGTGATCAATTGCCCGAGAACTTCGTCCACAACGGCTTGGGAAGGATCTGAATTTCCAAGTAATGAAACGGCCCGTCCTGACGCCCACAATGCTAAAAGGGCAAAAACAGTCAGGCATACTGCCAGAAGGGCAAAAACCTGCGACTGGGCAGGGCCGGAAAAAAAAGAAAGTTCCGGCCCGGACCGCATCATCTCAAGCCACCAGTCTATTCCGAGATAGATCAGCACGCCTACCATCGATCCCCACGTTCCCGGTGCGATCGGCAGATAACCTACGCCGAACGTTGTGACCGAAAGCGACAAATAATCGAGAGGGCCTTCAGGTTTTCGCTTTTCGATCTCGCTTTTCATGAAGATAGGAATCTTTTCGGGGCACAGAATAACGTAAAGTTTAGAGATCTTTGACAAACCTACTCATCCTGTTATTTCTATATCGAATCTCTTGTTCCTCTTAAAAGCCGAAACCACGGAATAAGATGAAGAAGAAACAAGAGATTCGGTCAGGATTCGCCGTTCGATAGTTTTTTCTAAGGAAACCAATGCCGGTTCGTTTTTCGCTGTTCCCGAACTAAAACCTGCACGTAAACGGCCTAAAACTCAATTCCCTGCTGGGCAAAAATACCCGCGTGGAAGGGATGTTTGAGCTCCTTCATTTCAGTCACAAGGTCGGCCGCCTCGACCAGCGGTTCCGGAGCGTTTCGGCCGGTGGCAATAATATGCAAATGCGGTTGTTTTTCACGAACTGACTTGATCTCATCGATTACCGCCGCAATATCGAGAAACTTGTAATCGAGGACATAGACAAGCTCGTCAAAAACCAGCAGGTCGTACTCTTCGCTTCGCATTTTTTCGACGCAGAGGGCCCACGTAGTTTCGGAGGTCTTGATGTCCTGAGCCTTGTCTTCCGTGTCCCAGGTAAAGCCGTCGCCCATCGTGTGAATTTCGATCCCAAGTTTTTCCAGCGACTCATGCTCGCCATAGCGGTCGGTCTTCGACTTCATAAATTGGATCATGCAGCACCTTAGCCCGCGGCCCGCGGCCCGCACAAGAACACCGATCGCCGCGGTGGTCTTACCCTTGCCGTCACCCGTGTTGACCATCAGCAGTCCATGGGTCTTTTCGTGATAATCCTCGCGCCGCCATTTGTATCTCTTTTCCTTTTTTTCGGCCATGGATGCTCCACATTATCCAAGGATTCCTTTCGGAATAAGTGAAAAGTGATAGCGATTAAGTAATAGATAAGGGTTTTTCTTCCTATTTTTCGTTTTCAGCTATCATTTTTGTAGAATTTGAACCCTATAGAACATCCGGAGCGACCGTGATATCACCCGCCGCGATGGCCTCAGCCCGTTCGACCGCTTCACGGACGGCGGAAACAAGTTCGGCTTCCCTGGCATCCCAATCGCCTTCGATCCTTAACCCGGCGGCATTTCTATGCCCGCCGCCGCCAAACTTTTCGGCGATCCTCGCGACGTTTATATCGCCTTTCGAGCGTAGGCTCACACGATATTGTCCCTCGCCCACCTCTCGCATATATACCGCGGCCAAAATATCGCGGGCAGCCAGAGGGATGTTTACAAAACCGTTGTTATCGCCATCGACGGCATCGGCCGCTTCACGCATTTTCAAAGTCTGCCTTAGAAACGCAACCTTGCCGCTTTCGTCGCGGTGGACCGTGCCCAGTACCTGACGCATCAACTCGATCCGCGACCAGGGGTAATTGTTATAAACTGCTTCGGAAATATCGGCGGGCTTCACGCCGGCCTTGATAAGCTCGGATGCCACCTTAAGGGTCCGTTCGGTTGTATTCGAAAAATGGAAGGAACCGGTGTCTGTGACGAGGGCCATATAAACGCATTCGGCGATCTCTTTCGTCACTCTGCCGCCGATGGCCTTGCAGAGATTGTAGATCATCTCGCCCACCGCGGAAGCCGTCGAGTCGATCCAGTTGATAGTCCCGAAATGTTCGCTGGTCGAGTGGTGATCTATGTTGACCGTAAACTCGTTTTCGAGGCCGTCGATACCGGGACGCTCGAGGTCCGAACATTCGATCACGAACACCGCGTCGTATTTACGGTCCACGGTTTCGATGTTGCGTATCTGATCTGCTCCGGGCAGGCTGCGGTAGGCCAGCGGAACTTCCCCGCGAACGATCACCTCGGCCGACTTGCCCAAACTTTTGAGAAGCCAGCACAATCCTAACGAAGAGCCTACGCCGTCACCATCCGGCTTAATGTGGGTGGTAATGCCGAACTGCTGTTTATTTTCAATTAACTCAACTACTTGACTTAACACTAAAGCGTTTTACGGTTTCGATCTCTGGTCCTTGGCTTTAGGTCTTAGGTCTTTACACGAACGGTTTCACTCGCAGCATCAAAGAGCCCCAAGACCAACTAGTTAAAAATCGAACCTACTCCCTATCCTCAAATTCACCCTCGGCCGTCAGATCATTCAGGATCTGACCGACCCTTGCGGCATTTTCTTCCGCCGTATCACGCACGAAAAAAAGATGCGGGGCGTGCCGCAAGCTCAAATTCATCGCCACCTGCTGCCGCACATAAATTGCGGCATGCTGCAAGGCATTCATTGCCTTTTTAATATCTTCCTCGCCACCGTCAACGAGAACATAAACCTTTGCATCGCGAAGGTCTTCGGTAACCCTTACGTCGGTCACCGTCACGGCCAGGACGCGCGGGTCTTCCAGCTCAAAACCAACCACTTCTGCAATTTCTTCTTTCAGCGCTTCAGCTAAGCGCTCCGGCCTTCTCATTTCTTGTAGTGAAACCGACACTGAACAAGCACAAAAAAACTCAATAGGCCTACAATTCCGTGGCGGCTGTCCTTTCGATAATGAAGGCCTCTATTTCATCCTCGACCTTTATGTCGTTGAAGTTAACCAGGCTGATACCGCATTCAAAGCCTTGTTTGACCTCATTTACATCGTCCTTAAACCGTTTGAGGGCAGCAATATCTCCTTCCCACGTGACTACGCCGTCACGGATGAGGCGGGCCTTGGCCTGACGGCGGATGAGGCCTTCGGTGACGCGGCAGCCGGCGATCATTCCGACCTTCGAAACCTTGAACGTCTCCTGGACAAGGGCCTTTCCGAGGATAATTTCCTTCTCGATGGCATCAAGCATGCCGATCATTGCCGCGGTGATCTCTTCTTCGACCTTGTAAATTATCGAGTGCAGTCGAATATCGACATCTTCATGACGGGCAACATCGGCAACACGCGCCTCGGGCCTTACGTTGAAACCAATGATGACGACAGCTGTCGAAGTATGGTCGGCCTGCGTCGCCGAAGCGAGCAAAACATCCGATTCGGCGATCGCACCGACGCCGGCCCGGATAACCCGGACCTTCACCTTCTCGGTCGAAAGTTTCTCGAGCGTCCCCTTGAGAACTTCTACCGAACCCTGAACATCGGCCTTAAGAATTACAAGCAGTTCCTTGATCTCGGCAAGGCCAAGCGATTCGATCCCGCGTTTGGTCGTTTTGAGCATCGCGGCCTGGCGCGCGTGCATCTGTCGTTGACCGGCAATGGTTTGTGCCCGGTCGATATTCGAGACGACCTGAAAAGTATCGCCCGCCTGGGGAACGCCTTGGAGGCCGAGAATCTCGACCGGCGTGGCCGGCTGTGCGTCCGTCACCGACTCGCCCCGGTCAGAGAACATCGCACGGACCTTTCCGTAAAACTGGCCGACAATGAACGGATCACCGACGCGCATCGTCCCCTGCTGGACAAGTGCCGTTGCAACGGCTCCGCGTCCTTTGTCGAGTTTTGCTTCGAGAACGACGCCGGCCGCACGTCGCGTCGGGCTCGCTTTTAGCTCCAAAATATCGGCCTGCAGCAAAACGGTCTCAAGAAGCGTGTCGAGGTTTTCCCGCTTCTTGGCCGAAACCGGAACCATTTCAACATCGCCGCCCCAATCCACCGGCTGCAGTCCAAGACCGGCAAGTCCCTGCTTAACCTTATCGGGATTCGCGTCGGGTTTGTCGATCTTATTGATAGCAACAATGATCGGAACACCGGCGGCTTTTGAATGCTCAACTGCCTCGATGGTCTGCGGCATAACACCGTCGTCCGCCGCCACAACCAGGATAACTATGTCGGTTGACTTCGCACCCCGGGCCCGCATCATGGTAAAGGCCTCATGGCCCGGCGTATCCAGGAACACAACCCGTCGCTGTTCGGAAGGATCTTCGGGATTCGGCACAAAAACGCTGTAGGCACCGATGTGCTGGGTAATTCCACCCGCTTCGCCTTCGGCAACATTGGCCGAACGAATGGCGTCCAAGAGAGATGTTTTACCGTGGTCAACGTGTCCCATGACGGTGATCACGGGTGCCCGCGGGAGTTCCTCGTCATCCGCGTCGGCGGCGATCAATTCTTCGAACTCCTGCTCGATGACCATCTCCTCGAACGGCACAAAGCTTATATCAAAGCCGAATCCGACGCCCATCTCGATAGCCATCTTCTCGCCTATCGGCTGGTTCAGTGTGGCAAAAACGCCACGCTTGATGAGCAGCTGCACGATGTCACGTGGGGTGATCCCAAGAGCTTCGGCGAACTCACGGATCGTCGCTCCTTCGGTAAGCCGGACGGATTTTAGTTCGGCATTTTCACCCCGGTTAACCTGGTCAAAAACTCTCTCTTCGATTGTTCTAAGACGCGGGGCATCCTGATCGCGCTCGGCGAAACGGTTTCTTCCGTCCGCCTTGCCTTTGCGACCGCCGGACCGGCCCGGACGCCGCCGGTTGTCCGCGGGCGGCGTATAGGTCATCTGCGGTGCCGCGGTTTCGCCAGGCGTTCCGCGAAGATCGTTTCGGCGGCCGCGGGAATCCGTGCCCCTGTCATTAAGGAGTTTGCCGGTCTTCGTAGGAGCCTCGCTGACAACGCGTTCACCGGGTTTGACACCTTTTTCGATGGCATCACGGGTAAGCGTAAGCTGTTTGATCTGGGTCCCTGAAGGACGGAGAACACGATTGGCGGGTTTTTTTCCGGCGGTCGTCGTTGCTTCTTCTGCCGGTTCTTCTACGGCCTCTTCAGTCGAGGCGTCGCCAGTGTCAGTGGGTTCGTCCGCAGCCCCGGTATCGGCGACAGCCTCGACCGGCTTTAGCGCCTTTTTCTTTAATTTGTAGCTGCGGGGTTTGGACGCTGCGGCTTCCTCGGGAGTGTCGGCGGGAACGTCGGCTTCAATCTCTGGTACGGCCGGCGGTTCAGCAGCATCGGCGGTATCGGCGGCTTCGACGACAGGAGCTTCTGCGGGTTCGGCGTCTTCGACGGGAGCTGCCTGCTTTTTCTTGGTCGCCTTAATGACCTTGATCGCGCGCTTTGGGGCTACTTCGGTCTTTGGAAAGTATTTTAGGCGGATCTTTTCGGCAAGCTCGGCGCTTACCGAGTTAGAAGGGACACTAACGTCTGCACCTTCACGGCGCAGGTCTTCCATGACGCGTTTGGCGTCCTGCTTTACCTCGCGTGCAAGATCGTAGATCCGAATTTTTTTTCCAATAGCCATAAATGATCGTATTGCGATCCGGATCTTTTACGATCCGCTTTCAGAAAACCGCCCGCGTGAAACGCGAAGCCAGCAAGAACAATAAAGAGTTACTTGTCCTCATCGTCATTCTCTTTTTCAACCGCGGCTTCCGAATCTACCGTTTCGCCGGTCTCGGGAACATCGTCCGCTTCATTCGCCGTTTCCGCTGCTTCATTGTCGACCGGATCCACGGCTGCGTCTTCACCGTTTTCCGGTTTGCCATCGACATCAGCAGTCTCACTGGTCCCTGTTTCTTCGGTTTCCGTGTCTGAGGATTCAGCAGCTTCGTTGCTTTCCGCCGACGCTTGTTCCGTGCCGGAGGTTTCAGCAGCTTCGTTGCTTTCCGCCGATGCTTCTTCAGTGCCGGTATCCTGGCCACCGCCATCGGTCTCAGGAATAACTTCCCCGGCGGGATCGGGCACAGTCTCGGACTCCCGCTCGGGCGCGGCTTCTTCAGACGCCTGGCTTCTTGCCTCGACGATCGCCTTGGCGGAAGCGATTATCGTCTCGGCCTCGTCAAGGCTGACATCGAGGGCATCCACAAGATCATCAATGCTGGTCGCGGCCAACGCTTCGACATCGGCAATCCCTTTTTCGGTCAGGGTTTCTGCTTGATTCGTCGTAACACCCTGGATGGCAGTGATCGGCACGGCTTCACCCGACGCCATCATTTTGCCCATCTGCTTGGCGATCTCCTGCTTGAGAATGTCCTCGCTGACTATATCGATGTCCCATCCGACCAGACGCGTGGCGAGGCGTACATTCTGCCCCTTTTTGCCGATCGCTAGGCTAAGCTGGTCTTCGCCGACGATGACTTCCATCTTGCGCTTATTAATATCGGTGATGCGCACCTGCGATACCTTTGCCGGCGAAAGTGCGTTTGCCGCAAATACCGAAGGTTCGTCGGACCATTCAATAATGTCTATCTTTTCACCGCGCAGTTCCTTGATGATCGACTGGACCCGGGAACCCTTCATGCCGACACAGGCCCCGACGGGATCGACATCTTTTTCATTGGAAGTGACGGCTATCTTCGCCCGGTCGCCCGGTTCGCGGACAGCGGATTTGATCACAACGGTGTCGTCATATATCTCGGGCACTTCCATCTCGAATAAACGCTTGATCAGATCGGCCGAAGCCCTCGATACCTTGATCTGCTGACCTTTTTGATCCTTTGAAACATCGACGATGACGACGCGGGTCCGTTCACCCTGGTTCCAGATCTCGCCGCGCGATTGTTCGCGGCGCGGCAAAATTGCTTCAAGGTTGTTGCCGAGGTCGATAATCATGTCGCCACGCTCGAATCGTTTGACGATGCCGTTGATAAGTTCGCCCTTGCGGTCGATATACTCGTCGTAAACCTTTTCGCGGATCGCTTCGCGGACCTTCTGAACAAGAATCTGTTTCGCTGTCTGAGCGGCGATGCGGCCCATTTCTTCCTGCGGAAGCGGGATCAGAAGCATATCGCCCAGCTCGATCTCATCGCCGGCCAGCTCCTGTGCCTCGGCAAGCGAAAGTTCGGCGGACGGGTTTTCGACCTCTTCAACGACGGTCTTTTGGACCGAGATCTCGATCATCCCTTCTTCATTGTTCCAATCAACCTGAATGCTGTCGCCGGTCTTGTCCTGCGCCTTGAACTGCTTGCGGGCGGCAGCCTTAACCGCATCCTTCATGGCGTCAATAACCATATCGCGGTCGAGACCCTGCTCGCTGCACAACGCTTCTATGCTCTGTCCGATCGATGATGTCATATTTAAACGCTATTAACGCTTCTTAAATTCCTGCTCCAGGTCAACGCGTAGATTGGCCTTTATTACTTCGCTGTACGGGAAGCGGACGGCGCCGTCCTTTTTCTCAATCAACACGATCTCGTTCCCTTCAACCCCGGCTATGCTGCCTACGAATACTTTTTGCCCATTTACAGCCGAAGAAAGCTTAACCTTTACTTTTTGCCCGACGAATCTCCTAAAATCATCCAGACTGTACAGTTCCCTCTCCAAGCCGGGAGATGAAACTTCAAGCAAATAGGCCGACGGGATAAAATCGTCGGCGTCGAGCGTCGCCTCCATTCGCCGGGAAACCGCCGCACAGTCTTCAACGTTAACTCCGCCCGGCTTGTCAATAAACACGCGAAGGGTCATGTTCCGCTTGGCTCCGACGATCTCGCAATGGACCAACTCAACCCCGTTCTCGCTGGCCGCCCCGGCCGCAATTGTCCTGATTCTCCCTTCGATCGAGGCGTTCTCCATATGTTTTCAAGCCAAAATAAAAAGTGGGTGCGAAACCCACTAGACTCGTCCTATGACTCGCACGAAACGGATATTATAGCTTAATCTTTTATCGACAGGCAAGCCGAAACTAGATGTTGTCCTTTATTTTTCCGAGAATCGCATCCAGGTCCGCAAATTTTGCCTGGATCGTCTTAAAGTTTTTCCCGCTCGGCGAAGTGGCAAACTCCTCAAGCATTATTATCAGTTCACGCGATTCAGAAAGGAGCCGGTTAGCTTCTCTTGAAAGTTCACGCTGCACGTCAGGGGTGTTTGTGATGACGCGTTTAGCTTCGGCCGCTCCCCAATGGGTGATCTTCACGACCTTCGGACGCGGAGTTTCGGCTACCCAACTCTCCGTGAGCAGGTGCTGGGAAATATTCTCGACATTAGAGAAAAAACCTTCCTGCTTGAGCAGGTCGTTGAGGTCGACCTCTACCCCGTCCTTGCCGTCGGTGATCTCGTAGATCTTCGTCAGGATCTTATGATAAACGTCCATACAGAAATTGAACTGTCAGAGGGCATCATTGCCGGACAACGCCAATCTTTCCGAAAGCAAGAAAGGCGGCCCCTACGATGCCGGCGTCCCTTCCAAGCGTTGCGCGAACGATTCTAGCACGTTCCGCCGGTTCCCGGAACGCCCGTTTCTTAATTTCCGCCCGAGTTTCGTCAACAAACAGGTCCCAGCCATCGGCCGCCCCGCCGCCGATGACGATCTTATCCGGATTGAGAACATTTATCAGGCCCGCAAGAGCAATGCCTAGATACTTTCCCATGCGGCGGAAAACTTCAACACAAAGCGGGTCACCCATCTTCCCAAACGCAAACACTGTTTGTGCATCAAGGTTGTCGACCCCGCAGGCTTTCGATCCGGGATACTGCTCCTTCAAGTCCTTTGCCATCCTAACGATAGCGCTAGCCGACGAGAACTGTTCTAAACAGCCGTTGCTCCCGCACCCGCACGGCGGGCCAAGAGGTTCGACGCAAATGTGGCCGATCTCGCCGGCCGTTCCATCAGGCCCCCGATGCGGCTTACCGTCAATGATTATCCCGCCGCCAACGCCGGTCCCAAGGGTGATGCAAATAGAAGTTCCGGCACCGCGTGAGGCCCCGAGCCAGTTTTCTCCAATCGCTGCCGCATTGGCGTCGTTTTCAAGGATCACTGAAAGTCCCAGCTCATTCCGAAGCGAGGCGGCAAGCTCTCGGCCGCCAAGCTCCGGAAGGTTCGGCGAACTGAAAATGCGACCTTCTTCAGCCGCCATTATCGCCGGGATCGCAAACCCAAACGCAAGCGGCTCTGTTTTCAACTCGGCTCGGCATTGCTTTGCCAGGACGACAGCAGTCTCAACGATCTTGCTTTCATCGCAATGTCGGGGCGTATCTGCTTCAAAGCGGAACAAGAGGTCACCGCTCCGATCGACCGCGGCGATCCGTAAATTGGTACCCCCAAGATCGCCGGCCAATACGAACTCATCCATAAAAAATGCAGCCTAGCGTTTTGGCCGTTCGGCCTCGGGCACGTTCTTGTAAACGTCTTCGTATTTTGCGTATCCGTCCTTGATGACGGTGGTCATTAAATTATCCTTGTCAACAGTTACAACCTCGAGCAAAATGGCCGCCACCTCCTTTCCGTTGACGTTCTTAAAGGGCGTTGTCGTTAAAGGTTCCTTCTTGGCAAGCTTAACGGCAGCATCCACAGCGCCGCTGGCCAACGGAATAATGGCCTTGTAGATGGTCATCGACTGCGTCCCTTCGGCGATACGCTGAAGTGCGTCAAGTTGTGCATCCTGACCGGTTACCAGGATCTTACCCGCAAGTCCCTTCTTAGCCAGTGCCGAAACCACTCCGCCCGCCATACCGTCATTTGAAACAACGAACGCCTTAATATCATCACTATACTGAGTCAGCGCGTTTTCCGCGAAATTAAGGGCAAGCTCAGGTTTCCAGTCTGGAATAAACTGATTTGCGACGATTTTAATAGCGCCGCTGTCGATCGCGGGCTTTAGAACGGCCAGCTGTTCCCGTTCCATTATCGCGGCGTTATTGTCCGTTTGTGACCCGTAAACCATTACGTAGTTGCCGGTTGGTGCCTTGGCAAGCGCATATTCGGCAATTTTTTGACCGATGACCGGAACCTGGTGCGAAATATAAAGGTCGATCTTGTCTGAATCGATCAACCTGTCATAGCTGATCACAGGAATGTTCTGCGCCTTTGCCTTATCGACCAATGTAGCTGCCTGGGTTGCATTTTGAGGAGCAATTACCAGTACATCGACGCCCTGAGTAAGAAGATTGTCAACGTCATTCGCCTGACGGTCAGAACTGTTGTCGGCGACTGTTATGACACACTCAACAGCTATTTTTTTACAATGGGCTTCAAAGGCGTCACGGTCCCGCTGCCAGCGCTCTTCCTTTACAGTAGCCATTGAAAAACCGATCTTCGGCCCTTTCGAACCGGACGGCTGGTTCTGGCCGCCACAGGAACCCAGCCAAACGACGGCCAACAACAAAACGAACAAACGCAATCTCATAAGATTCTCCTATTTATTACGAACTTCCAAATTAAACCAAAAAAACGTGTTTACATCAATGCAACTGGAGCTAGCTACAAAACACGTGCTCGTTTTGCCTTACATATGATTGTTGAAGATCTGTTATATGCGGCCGAGATCAAAATTCTTTTACTTTCATCCTTCTTCCGCGCCACGTGGGAAATGTTGCTATTAAAACATTACTAATAAGTCATTACTAATAAGTCATTTCATCGGCCTTTACCGTCATTTTGTGTGATTTCCTGAACTTTTCGACGGCTATCTAACGTACAAGATCGAGCCCGGTTCAAAATTTTCTTTAAATCGGAACAACGAGTGTGTTATAACTATGTATTAAAGCTAAGCTTACGAGCGATTTTTGCGTGGAAATACCAATAAGCCCGTCAAAGGGGTGGGAATCGTGCTTTTTGTTGACACAAAAGGGACTTTCGTGCAAAAATTTCATAGCTTGGTTGGTTTTAAATCAAGTTTCAGTACGTACAGGAGAAGTATGATTCGTCAACTTTGGATT